>NZ_JBSKHP010000018.1:0-134167 GCF_057128625.1 Pseudomonas imperatae
CATGTGAGAGTAGGTCATCGTCAAGATTAAATTCCGAAACCCCCATCTGCGAAGGCAGGTGGGGGTTTTGTCTTTTCGGCGCCCGAAAATCCCACGAACGCCTCTCGTAGCAGCGGCCAAAGGCCGCGTCCAAAGCCCCCGCGTAACGCACCCCTGCAAACCAAAGGTACAAGAAAGCCACCCGGTCGGGTGGCTTGTGCAACGCTTTACTCAGGCCCTGAACCGCGCCACCAACCCCGTCAGCTCCTCCGCCAACGTGGTCATCTGCCGGCTTGCCGCGCTGGTACGGGTCGCCCCCTCCGATGACTGCAACGACAAATTGCGGATATTGATCAGGTTGCTGTCCACTTCCCGCGCCACGTGGGATTGTTCCTGGGCTGCGCTGGCAATCACCAGGTTGCGTTCGTTGATCTCGCTGATGGCGCTGTAGATCTGCTCCAGCACCTCCCCGCACGCCTGGGTCAGGGTCAAATTGACCTGGGCCTTCTCGGTGCTGGAGCGCATGGAATTCACCGCTGCCTCGGTCCCGGTCTGCAACCGTACGATCATCTGTTCGATTTCACGCGTGGATTCCTGGGTGCGGTGGGCGAGGGTGCGCACCTCGTCCGCCACCACCGCGAAGCCACGGCCTGCTTCACCGGCGCGGGCCGCTTCGATGGCAGCGTTCAGCGCCAGCAGGTTGGTCTGTTCGGACACCGCGCGGATCACGTCCAGCACCTTGCCAATTTCCCGCGTCTCGCCAGCCAGTTGCTGGATCAACTCGGCGCTGCCCTGAATGTCGGCCGCCATGGCGTGGGTGCCGTCAATGGTGTCCTGCACCTGCTGGCGGCTCTGATGGGAAAGCGCGTTGGAGGCCTCCGCCGCCTGGGAGGTCGACACCGCGTTGCGCGCCACTTCTTCCACCGCCGTAGTCATTTCGGTCACGGCGGTGGCTGCCTGCTCCAGTTCCTGGTCCTGCTGCTGCACGCCGCGGTTCGATTCCTCGGTGACCGTGGTCAACTGTTGCGCGGCATCGGCCAGTTGCTGGGCCGAGGCGCTGATATGGGCGATGGTCTGGCGCTGGCTGTCCTGCATGCGGCTCAGTTCGGCAAACAGCTCGCCAATCTCGTTGCGGCTGCTCACCACGATGGGCTCACGCAGGTCGCCAGCGGCGATGCGCTTGAAGTGTTGCCCAGCCAGGCTGAGAGGGCGCAGCACCCGTGCGGCGATAAAGGTCCAGCAACTGGCGGCCAGCAGCAAGGTAATCACCAGCAGCAACACGGCCATGGTCTTGGCCTGCTGCAAGCGCGAATCGGTCAGCACCATCAAGGCCTCGCTACGGTCATTGAGCGCCTTCATCAACGCATTACGCTGCTCTTGCAGCGCGCCCATGGCCGAGGCCGCCTGCTGGTTCACGGTGAAATAGGCGCCCAGGTCGCCGGCGCGGGCGGCAGCGCGTTGGCCTTCGATGGTTTTGCCGTAGGCCACGAAGGATTGCTCCAGCTGCAGTCCCAGCGCGGTGTTCTGCGGTTCCAGGGTCTGGCCGAAATGGTCGACCAGTTGCGCCGACTGTTGCCAGATCTCCTCGGAGCGCGCCAGGCGGGTGGTGGACGCTTCGTGCTGGCCACCCAGGTTTTCCAGGAAAGCCGAAGACACGTTGGCGCTGGTACGGATGGCCAGCAGCAGGGCGTTGTTCAGGCGGTCGGCCTGCAACGCGGTGCGGTGTAATTCCTGCACCTGGGCGTCGCTCTGCTCGGCGTTGCGCCAGGCGCTCACGGTGGAAAACAGCAGGGCAGACACGAAGAGGGCCAGGATGCCGCACATGCTAGTGCGAATGCTGAGGTGACGAAACATGCGATCAACTCCAGGGATCGAGAGCGGGCGCGGACTCTTCACTCATCCCGGAAGGGGGAGACAAGCGCATCTGGATTGTTTTTGTCAGATTGATCCGCTGTCCTTTATATCGATAGCATGTGGCCACTCTTTAGGTCGGCCAGTCGGGTAGTGGGCGATAACCGGCCAAAACTGCGACAGATTGCCGCGTAGCGGGCATAAAAAAACCACCCGCAGGTGGTTTTTCAACAACGGCAATGATCAGTCGCCGTAGTACTCGCAGCCGCTGGTGCAGGTCTCGTGGATGCGCACCTTCGACAGTTCCGGCAGCAACGGCTTGACCTGTTGCCAGATCCACTTGGCCAACACTTCGCTGGTCGGGTTTTCCAGGCCAGGGATGTCGTTCAGATAGTTGTGGTCCAGTTGCTCGTACAGCGGCTTGAAGATCGCCTTGATTTCCGAGAAGTCGCGAATCCAGCCGGTGTGCGGGTCAACCGGGCCGGTCAGGTGCAGCGCAACCTTGAACGAGTGGCCATGCAGGCGGCCGCATTTATGCCCTTCAGGGACATGTGGCAGGCGGTGAGCCGATTCGAACGTAAACTCTTTAAAAATTTCCACGTGTCTAAAACCCGAAAAGCCAATGCAATCACCTAGTCTACCAGTAACCTGACCCGGGTGTCAGAGGGGCTGCAGCACATCACCCAGCCGGCCCGTCTCCACCAGCTCCAGGAACTCGTCGCCCAGGCGCTGGCTTTCAGCCATGGCGGTGCGCCAGTAGGCCTGGCGTGCCGGGTCCTGCCCTATGAAACGCTTGAAGTCACTGCGGTCGGGCAGCTTGCCGTAGGGCAGGCCGGCCAGGTACTGCGGCGACGGCGCCAGCAACACCACGTTGCGTAAGCGCTGGGCATCGCCGCGCCGCCAGGGCAGGGTCTTGTCGAACCAGCCGGGGATGACCTTGTCGGTGAAGTGCGGGTACAGCACCAGGTCGTCGCCGCTGTAGGGCAGGTCCAGGTGATAGTCCAGCAAGCCGCCGTCGCGGAAGGTGCCGGGCCCGGCCCCCGGAATGTCACGCACGCCCTCCATCACCATGGGAATCGAGCCCGACGCCAGCAACGCCTGGCGCAGGTTGCCGGTGTTCAAGGGCAGGCAGCGCGAGGGGAAATCGGTCAGCGCGTGCAGTGGCGGCGCCAGGCGCTGGTCATGCAGGATCACCCGCTCGAAATGCCGGGACAGGCGCGCGCGGCCCAGCAGGTTGTCGGCGATCACCGAGCCCAGGCCCAGCCCCAGGTGGCCGCGGTGGTCATGGGCCAGGCGGCCGTGGCTACGCACCACCATCACGTTGAGGCGGTAATGGGCGTTGTCGAGGATGCGCGCGTCCTGGCCGGCCAGCAGTTCATCGAGCATGCGGTGGCAGCTGTGGCTGACCTCGGCCATGGTCACGCCCTTGGCGAAGCTCTGCTCGTTATAAAGGCGCCCCAGCAGGCGCAGGCCTTGCACCGGGTCGGGCAGGCAGGCGCTGGCGAAACGCCAGGAACCGATGGACGCGCCGATCAGCGAGCGCTCGCGCACCGCCCGGGGCAGCCAGTCACCGAACAGCGCCAGGTCCAGCCCCTGTATGCCCAACGCCTTGGGGCCGCCCGCGGCGCCCGGCAGGATGCCGACGTCTGCGGGCTGCAGGCCGCGCTGGCGAATCCGCGCCATGGCCTGGGTGCCGGCCTTGATGCACAGGGAAGGGGACTTGATGTGGATGGCGCTCATGGGAACCTCGTGACGGACGCCGAAATTTACCCCGCGTGGCGAGTGCATGCAAACGCGCAACCCCGCGAAACGTCCTACATAACTCGTTGCCTTTGCCCTGCCGACACGCTTCCCTTCGTCCGCTACCATGATGGCCATTCAATTTCAGTTTCAATTAAGTTGTTCCGGTTAGCCTCTGCTCCGTACACACTTGACTGATAACGGAGCCGCCCATGAACCATTTCACCGCCTTCACCGTCGCCATCACCCTGGGCCTTTGCGCCACTGCCACCCAGGCCCGCGACCTGGGCCCCGACGAGGCGCTGCGCCTGCGCGACGCCGGCACCATCCAGTCGTTCGAGAAACTCAACGCCGCCGCCATCGGCCGCCACCCCGGCGCCACGGTCAAGGAAACCGAGCTCGAAGAGTCCTACGGCAAGCACCTGTACCAGGTTGAACTGCGCGACGCCAAGGGCGTCGAATGGGACCTCGAACTGGACGCCGCCACCGGCGAAATCCTCAAGGACCACCAGGACACCTGATGAACGTGATGACCCGGCCAGGCCTGCTGTTGGCCCTGGCCGCCTGCTGTACCTTCGCCCACGCCCATGACCTGAGCCAGGATGAAGCCTTGCGGCTGCGCCAGGCCGGCGTCATCCTGCCCCTGGAACAGCTGCTGGAAAAAGCCCTGCAGCGCTACCCGGGGGCCAAGCTGCTGCAGGCCGAGCTGGAAGAAGATGACGGCGTGTATACCTACGAAGTGGAACTGCTGACCCGCGACGGCGTGGTGCGCGAGATCGAGCTGGAGGCGGCCACCGGCCACCTGCGCAAGGATGAGGAAGACGACTGATGCGCCTGCTGCTGGTTGAAGACAACGTGCCACTGGCCGACGAGCTGGCCGCCGGCCTCAAGGCCCAGGGTTACGCCGTGGACTGGCTGGCTGACGGCCGCGACGCTGCCTACCAGGGTGCGGTCGAACCCTATGACCTGATCATCCTCGACCTGGGCCTGCCCGGCTTGCCCGGCCTCGACGTGTTGGCGCAATGGCGCGCGGCGCGGCAGGCCACCCCAGTGCTGATTCTCACGGCGCGGGGCTCGTGGGCCGAACGCATCGAAGGCCTGAAGGCCGGCGCCGACGACTACCTGACCAAGCCGTTCCACCCCGAGGAACTGCACCTGCGGGTGCAGGGGCTGCTGCGCCGCGCCCGCGGCCTGAGCAACCAGCCCACGCTGCAGGCCGCCGGCTTGCAACTGGACGAGGGCCGCCAGTGCGTGAACCAGGCGGGGGCAGAGGTGCAACTGACGGCAGCGGAGTTTCGCCTGTTGCGCTATTTCATGCTGCACCCCGGGCAGATCCTGTCCAAGGGCCACCTGGCCGAGCACCTGTATGACGGCGAGACCGAGCGCGACTCCAACGTGCTGGAAGTGCACGTCAACCACCTGCGCCGCAAGCTGGGCCGCGCGGTGATCGAAACCCGCCGCGGCCAGGGCTACCTGTTCGGCGCCGGCGGCGGATGAAGTCGATCCAGGGGCGCCTCAGCGTCGGGCTCATCAGCGTGCTGGTGGTGGTCGGCGTGGCGGTGGCGCAGTTGAGCCTGTGGCTGTTCGAAGTGGGCTTGCAGCGCTACCTGGAGGCGGGCCTGCGCAACGAAAGCGAGAGCCTGCTGGTGGCCCTGGTGCGCGGCCCCAGTGGCCTGCAGCTGGACGACCGGCGCATTTCGCCTGCCTACGAGCGGCCGTTCTCCGGCCACTATTTCCGTGTCGACTTTCCCGACAGCCACTGGCGCTCCCGCTCGCTCTGGGATCAGGAATTTGCCCAGCCCGAGGCGCCGGGGCTGCACGCCAACCTGACCCTGGGCCCCGAGGGCCAACTGCTGCTGGTGCTGCGCTCGGACTACAAGCGCCTGGGCCAATCGCTGTCCATCAGCGTGGCGCAGGACTACACGCCGGTGCGCGCCAGCTTCCAGCGCATGCAGCAGATCGGCTTGGCCATGGGCCTGGGGGCGCTGCTGCTGATCCTGGTGCTGCAACGGGTCACGGTAAAACGGGCGCTGCGGCCGCTGGAGCGTGCGCGCGAACAGATCGCCCAGCTGCAGCAGGGCCAGCGCTCGCAACTCGACACCCAGGTGCCGCTGGAGCTGGAACCCCTGGTGGCGCAGATCAACCACCTGCTGGCTCATACCGAAGACAGCCTGCGCCGCTCACGGCATGCCCTGGGCAACCTGGGGCATGCGCTGAAGACGCCGATGGCGGTGCTGTTCAGCCTGGTGGCGGGGGAACGCCTGGCGGCCCACCCCGAACTGGCCAGGGCGCTGCGCGAACAGCTGGAGCAGATCGAGCAGCGCCTGGGCCGTGAGCTCAACCGCGCGCGCCTGGCCGGCGATGCCTTGCCCGGCGAGCTGTTCGACTGCGCCACCGAGCTGCCTGGCCTGCTGGCCACCCTGCGCATGATTCATGGCCAGGAGTTGCTCATCAGCTGCAGCCAGCCGCCGGGCCTCAAGCTGCCGTGGGACCGCGAGGACCTGCTGGAAGTGCTGGGCAACCTGCTGGACAACGCCTGCAAGTGGGCCGACAGCGAGGTGCGCCTGACCCTCACCAGCAGCCCGCGCGGCTATGTGCTGGAGGTGGACGACGACGGCCCCGGCATCCCCCAGGCCCAGCGCGACGCGGTGCTGAACCGCGGTTCGCGGCTGGACGAGCAGGTCAGTGGCCACGGCCTGGGCCTGGGCATCGTCCGCGACATCGTCGACGCCTGGGGCGGCACCCTGGCGTTGCTTGCCAGCCCCCAGGGCGGCCTGCGCGTGCGCATCGGCCTGCCTCGGCGCAGCGCCTGAATTCTCGCCGCGATCCGTTGCCTAACACCTGTGCGGCCGTTGCCGCACCGCGTGACCTGACATGGACCGGACATGAACGAAACCCTGCTGCAACACAAGGCACTGATGGTGCTGCTGACCCTGGTCACCCTGGCGTTCATCTGGATCATGCTGCCCTTCTACGGGGCGATCTTCTGGGCCGTCATCCTCGGCATCGTTTTTGCGCCGCTGCAGCGGCGCCTCAAGCTCAAATTCAACCGCAACCCCAACCTGGCCGCCCTGGCCACGCTGTTGATCTGCCTGGTAATCGCCATTATCCCGGTGATCATCGTCAGTGCGCTGCTGGTGCAGGAGGGCACCGGGCTGTACAAGAACATCGAAAGCGGTGAACTGGACATCGCCGGCTACATCACCCAATTCAAGCACGCCTTGCCAGCGTCGCTGCAACACCTGGCCGACCGCATGGGCATGGGCAACCTCGAAGGCCTGCGCGACAAGATCAGCAAATGGGCGATGCAGGGCAGCCAGTACCTGGCCTCCCAGGCCTTCAGCTTCGGCCAGGGTACCTTCGACTTCATCATCAGCTTCGGCATCATGCTGTACCTGCTGTTCTTCTTCCTGCGCGATGGCCCGGACCTGGTGCGCCGGGTGCGCAACGCCGTACCCCTGGCCGAACAGCAGAAACGCCGGCTGCAGCTCAAGTTCAACCGCGTGGTACGCGCCACGGTGAAGGGCAACCTGCTGATGGCGGTGGTGCAAGGCGCCTTGGGCGGCCTGATCTTCTGGTTCCTCGACATTCCCAGCGCCTTGCTGTGGGCCGTTGTCATGGCCTTCATGTCGCTGCTGCCGGCCGTGGGCGCGGGCGTGGTGTGGGCGCCGGTGGCGGTGTTCTTCCTGCTCAATGGCGCCCTCTGGCAGGGCGCCTTGCTGACCGGCTACGGCCTGCTGGTGATCGGCATGGTCGACAACGTGCTGCGCCCCATCGTGGTGGGCAAGGACACGCGCATGCCCGACTACCTGATCCTGGTGTCGACCCTGGGCGGGTTGGCGGTGTTCGGGCTCAATGGCTTTGTCATCGGGCCATTGATTGCGGCACTGTTCATGTCCAGTTGGTCGATTTTCGTCGCCACCAAAAAACAGGTACGTTTGCCGCAAGATCCAGGAACTTCTGGGGTATCATGAGCAGGATCCAATTTTTTTGGCAGAGTGTTCATGAGTAAACCCGGACAAAGGGTATTGGTTGCACTGCGCAAGATGATCGCCGCGGGGGAGATCGCGGCGGGCGAGCGCGTGTTCGAAGTCACCGTGGCCGAGGCCTTGGGCGTGTCGCGCACGCCAGTGCGCATTGCCTTCCGTACCCTGGAGCAGGAGGGCCTGCTGGTGCAGTACGGCGCCCGTGGCTACCAGGTGCGCAAGGTCAGCGAGGAAGACATCGCCGGCGCCATCGAGGTGCGCGGGGTGCTGGAAGGGCTGGCAGCGCGGCAGTTCGCCGAGCGCGGGGTCAGCGACGAAGAGCTGGCCGCCCTGCGCCAGTGCCTGGCGCAGGGCGATGAAATCTTCGCCAAGGGCCATGTCACCGAGGACGACCTGCAGCTGTATCACGACCTCAACATGCGGTTCCACCAAATCATCCTGCAGGGCAGCGGCAACCCCGCCATCGCTGGCGCGCTGCAGCGCAACGACCACATGCCGTTCGCCTCGGTGACGGCGCTGGCGGTGGACTGCGACAACCTGAAGGACGAATTCCGTCGCTTCGACTACGCGCACATGCAGCACCACTCCATTGTCGACGCCCTGGCCAGCGGGCAGGGCGCCCGCGCCGAGGCCTTGATGCGCGAACACGCCAACGCCACCCTGCGCTACGCCCGGGTGTTCCAGGCCGCCTCCGACCAGGTCAAAGTACTGCGCGGCTGAAATCTTATTCCACCCGCACCATCAACCTTCTTTGTGGGAGCGGGCTCTGCCCGCGAACAGCTCACCGCGTTTTGTCAGGGTTATCGCGGCGTGCCCTTCGCGGGCAGAGCCCGCTCCCACGTCCATAGAGGGAGTGGCAGGCAGGTTTTGTTCACTTTCCTGCCCGCACCACACCCGGCATAATCGCGCCCCGCGCAGCGGCGCTACGTCGGGCCGCGGGACATCAGCCTTGAGGCGGACCGGCTGCTTTCGTTACCATCGCGCACGCCGTGCTCATTACCTACGGCATTTGTTTCTATTTCCTACGCGCCCGGAGGGCGTTTCACCCCCTGAAACCGGCGTTTGCCTTCGTGGGCAGGCGTGTCGAGGTGTTCGGGGACTGCTGCTTTTTTAATTTTTTTGTCGTCAGAGCGGTTTAATGCCACAACCCATTCCCCTGAAAGACCACGAAAAAGAGAAGCGCCTGGTCAATCGGCGCCTTATCGCCTGTGCGGTCTTTGTGCTGGCCCTGGCCCTGGCCCTGGTGGGCCGCCTGTATTTCCTGCAGGTCATCGAATTTGCCTACCACTCCACCATTTCCGAGAACAACCGCGTCCACGTGTTGCCCATTCCGCCGGAGCGCGGGGTGATCTACGACCGCAACGGCGTGGTGCTGGCCACCAACCGGCCCAGCTTCAACATGACCCTGACCCGCGAGCGGGCAGGGGACTACCGCCATGTGCTGGACGAAGTGGTGCAGATCCTCGGGCTCACCGAGGACGACCGCAAGCAGTTCGACAAGGAACTCAAGCGCGTGCGCCACCCCTTCGAGCCCGTGACGCTGATGTACGAGCTGACCGAGGACCAGATCGCCAAGATCGCGGTGAACCAGTACCTGCTGCCGGGCATCGACGTGGAAGCGCAGTTCGTGCGCGAATACCCGCTGGGCACGCACTTCGCCCACTCGGTGGGCTACGTGGGCCGTATCAACGAGAAAGAGGCCAAGACCCTCGACCAGACCGAGTACCGCGGCACCCAGTCGGTGGGCAAGACCGGCATCGAGCGCTTCTACGAGGCCGAACTGCACGGCCACGTGGGCTACGAGGAAGTGGAGACCAACGCCCAGGGCCGGGTGATGCGCGTGCTCAAGCACACCGACCCGGTGGCCGGCAAAAACATCGTGCTGAGCCTGGACGCGCACCTGCAGCAGGCTGCCGAGGACGCCCTGGGCGACCGCCGTGGCTCGGTGGTGTGCATCGACCCGGACACCGGCGAGGTGCTGGCCATGGTCAGCAAGCCGGCGTTCGACCCCAACCTGTTCGTCACCGGCATCAGCTTCAAGCAGTACGCCAGCCTGCGCGACTCCATCGACCGGCCGCTGTTCAACCGCGCCCTGCGCGGCCTGTACGCCCCCGGCTCGACCATCAAGCCGGAAGTGGCCATCGCCGGCCTCGACAGCGGCGCCACCACCGCCCAGTCGCGGGTGTTCGACCCCGGTTACTACGAACTGCCCAACTACGACCACAAATACCGCAACTGGAACCACAGCGGTGACGGCTGGGTGGACATGGACGCGGCCATCATGCGCTCCAACGACACCTACTTCTACGACCTGGCGCACAAGCTGGGTGTGGACCGCCTGCACGACTACATGACCCGCTTCGGCCTGGGCCAGAAAGTGTCCATGGACATGTACGAAGAAGCGCCAGGGCTGATGCCGTCGCCGGCGTGGAAGCGCGCCACCCGCCGCCAGGCCTGGTTCCCGGGTGAAACCCTGATCCTGGGGATTGGCCAGGGCTACATGCAGGTCACCCCGCTGCAGCTGGCCCAGGCCACCAGCCTGATCGCCGCCAAGGGCGTGTGGCGCCGGCCGCACCTGGCCGAGACCGTCGGCGGCGTGGCGCCGGTGGACGAGAACCCGATGCCCAACATCGTGCTGCGCAACCCGCAGTACTGGGAGCAGGTGAACCACGGCATGCAGATGGTGATGCACGACCCGCGGGGTATCGCCCGTGCCGCCGCCCAGGGCGCGCAGTACCGCATCGCCGGCAAGAGTGGTACCGCGCAGGTGGTGGCGATCAAGCAGGGCGAGCGCTACAACCGCCTGAAAACCCTGGAACGCAACCGCGACAACGCCTTGTTCGTCGGCTTTGCGCCGGCCGAACACCCGAAGATCGTGGTGTCTGTGATGATCGAGAACGGTGAGGCCGGCGGCCGGGTCGCAGGCCCAGTGGTGCGGCAGATCATGGACGCCTGGCTGCTGGACCAGAACGGTCACCTCAAGCCTGAGTACGCCAACCCCACGCCGCCGGCCAAGGCCGACCCGGTGGCGGCAGCGCCGCTGCACCCCAAGCACTCCCCAGCATAACCTGTAGCAGCGGCCAAAGGCCGCGTCCCCTGGCATACCGCGGTGCCGGGGGACGCGGCCTTTGGCCGCTGCTACGGGGGTTGTCTTACTTCGCGCTGAACTTGAACACCGTTGTCTGGGTATACGCCTTGCTTGGGTCCAGCCGCGTGCTCGGGAATGCCGGCTGGTTCGGCGAATCCGGGTAATGCTGGGTCTCCAGGGTGAACGCGCCCCAGTGCGGGTACACCGTGCCGCCCTTGCCATGAATGCTGCCATCGAGGAAGTTGGCGGTGTACAGCTGCACCCCAGGCTCGGTGGTGTACAGCTGCAGCACCCGGCCCGACGCCGGGTCGTGCACCTCGGTGGCCAGGCGTTTCACGTCGCCGTGGGTGTCCAGCACCCAGTTGAAGTCAAAGCCGCCTTGCTTGGGCTCGGCGAACTTCAGCTGCGGGTGATCATCCTTGATGTGCGCGCCAAACGCCGTGGGCTTGAGGAAGTCCATGGGCGTGCCGGCCACCGGTGCCAGCTCGCCCGTAGGGATCAGCTTGGCGGTCACCGGCGTGTAATGGGAACCGAACACCGTGGCCACCTGCTTGAGGATGTCGCCGTTGCCGGCGCCCGCCAGGTTGAAGTAGCTGTGGTTGGTCAGGTTGAGCACGGTCGGCTTGTCGGTGGTGGCGCGGTACTCGATGCGCAGCTCGTTGCGCTCGTTGAGGCTGTAGGTCACGTGGGTGGTCAGGGTGCCGGGGAAGCCCATCTCGCCGTCCGCTGATACGTAGCTCAGGGTCACGCCGACGCTGTCCTTGGCCTTGCTCGGCTCGGCCTTCCACACATGCTTGTCGAAGCCCTGGGTGCCCCCGTGCAGGGCGTTGGGCCCGTCGTTGGTGGGGATCTGGTAGGGCTTGCCGTCGAGGCTGAACTTGCCGTCGGCCAGGCGGTTGCCGTAGCGGCCGATGGTGGCGCCGAAGTACACCGTGGGGTTGGCCTGGTAGCCCTTGACGTCATCGAAGCCCAGCACCACGTCGGCGGCCTTGCCGTGCTTGTCGGGCACCAGCAGCGACTGCAGGATGCCACCGTAGGTGATGATGGTGGCTTGCACGCCGTGGCTGTTCTTCAGGGTGTATTTTTCGATGGCGGTGCCATCGGGCAGGGTGCCGAAGCTGCCGCGTTCGGCACTGAGCCCCGCGGCGTGGGCAGTGATGCTGGCCATCATGATCGAGAGTCCCAGGCTGGCGAGGGTAAGACGTGGTTGCATGGTAAGCCTTCCTTTTTGTTGTTGTGGCGGATGCTTGCGGAAATTTCCTGTCTATTGGTCAGACTATTTACCTTCATTTTTGCTGTGGCAAGCTTATATAGTCCAAAAAACAGCACTTGAAAAATAAATGGTAATACTATTTAGTGGTGTCGTGGCCCGGTGAGGCCCGCGCGTCAACAATAAGAACAGAAGGGCGTGACATGAATTGGCAGGCGCTTTCCCCTGTGCGTTACCGGCTCGCCGAAGGCGCGTGCTGGGACGTCGCCACCCAGGCCTTGTACTGGGTGGACATCGCTGGCTTCAAAGCGTGCCGCCTGCAGGGCGGCGAGCAGCGGCACTGGCAGTTGCACGAGCCGGTGTCGGCGTTCATTCCCACCCAGGCCGGCGACGCCCTGGTGACCCTGGCCAGCGGCGTGCACCGCCTGGCCCTGGATTCCCCCGAACAGGCCCCGGCCCTGCGCCTGTGGTGCCGGGCCGACCCCGTCGCCGGCAACCGCGCCAACGAGGCCCGCTGCGACCCCCAGGGCAACCTGTGGCTGGGCACCATGCAGAACAACCTCGACGCCGAAGGCGGCGACCTGCCGCTTGAGCGCCGCAGCGGCGGCCTGTTCCGTATCGACCACCAGGGGCGCGTGGCGCCGTTGCTGGCCGGGCAGGGCATCGTCAACACCCTGCTGTGGAGCGACGACGGCGCCTGGCTGTACAGCGCCGATACCCTCGACGGCGTGATCTACCGCTACCCCCTGGACGCCCAGGGCCTGCCCGGCCCGCGCCAGGTATGGGCGGCCGAGCACCCGCGCGGCGCCCCGGATGGCTCGGCCATGGACGCCGACGGCTACGTGTGGAACGCGCGCTGGGGCGGCCATTGCCTGCTGCGCTTCGCCCCCGACGGCAGTTTGGACCGAATCGTCGAATTGCCGGTGGAACACCCCACCAGCTGCGTATTTGGCGGCCCGGACCTGACGCGGCTGTACGTCACCAGCTCGCGCCAGAGCGGCAGCCACAACCCCCTGGACGGCGCCGTGCTGTGGGCCGACCTGGGCGTGCGCGGCCAGCCGTGCCAGCGTTTCGGCGGGTGACACTACGTTACATAGAGACACCGGATTACATGCTAAGACTGTAAATCGCGCCTTTGCGGGTGCGCCACTCAAACCGCTGGACGCTGTAGCTATATCAAATAAGAACAAGGAGTTAGCTATGTTGAGTCGCCATGGGATGCGTTCCCTGTGCTGTGCCGCCGTGTCTACCGCCATCCTCGGCCTGGGCTCCACCGCCTTCGCCGCCGACCCGGTGAAGATCGGCTTCCTGGTCAAGCAGGCTGAAGAGCCCTGGTTCCAGACCGAATGGGCCTTCGCCGAAAAAGCCGCCAAGGACAAGGGCTTCGAACTGATCAAGATCGCCGTGCCCGACGGCGAGAAAACCCTCTCGGCTATCGACAGCCTGGCCGCCAACGGCGCCAAGGGCTTCGTCATCTGCCCGCCGGATGTGTCCCTGGGCCCGGCCATCGTCGCCAAGGCCAAGGCCAACGACCTCAAGGTAATGGCCGTGGATGACCGCTTCGTCGACGCCAACGGCAAATTCATGGAGGACGTGCCGTACCTGGGCATGGCCGCCTTCGAAGTGGGCCAGAAGCAGGGCGCCGCCATGGCTGACGAGGCCAAGAAGCGCAACTGGGACTGGAAAGACACCTACGCCGTCATCAACACCTACAACGAGCTGGACACCGGCAAGAAGCGCACCGACGGCTCCATCGACGCGCTGAAAAAAGCCGGCCTGCCCGCCGAGCACATCCTTACCGCCCCGCAGAAGACCCTGGACGTGCCCGGTGGCATGGACGCGGTCAACTCGGCGCTGCCCAAGCTGCCGGCGAACGCGAAAAACCTGATCATCGGCGGCATGAACGACAACACCGTGCTGGGTGGGGTGCGGGCCACGGCCTCGAACGGCTTCGAGCCTGACCACGTGATCGGCATCGGCATCAATGGCACCGACGCCATCGACGAGCTGAAAAAACCGCAAAGCGGCTTCTTCGGCTCGATGCTGCCCAGCCCCGACAAGGAAGGCTACAACACCGCGTCGCAGGTGTTCGAGTGGGTCACCACCGGCAAGGAACCGCCCAAGTACACCGCCATGGACGACGTGACGCTGATCACCCGCGCCAATTTCCAGGACGTGCTGACCAAGATCGGGCTCTGGAAGTAACGCCGACCCCGTAGCAGCGGCCGCAGGCCGCGTCCCGGCGCACCGCGACTAGCGCTGACGCAGCCTGCGGCAGCTGCTACGGGTTTTGCCATCGCTAGGTGAAGAGACTTCTCATGCATGCATCCACGGCAACACAACCACACACCGCCACCGGCAGCCTGCGCTTCGACGCCATCGGCAAGAACTTCCCGGGCGTGCGCGCGCTGTCCGACATCAGCTTCACCGCCCACCCCGGGCAGGTGCTGGCGCTGATGGGCGAGAACGGCGCGGGCAAGTCCACCCTGCTTAAGATTCTCGGCGGCGCCTACCAGCCCAGCGCTGGCCAGGTGCTGATCGGCGACCAGCCCATGGCGTTCAAGTCCGCCGCCGACAGCATCGCCCACGGCGTGGCGGTGATTCACCAGGAGCTGCACCTGGTGCCGGAAATGAGCGTGGCCGAAAACCTGCTGCTGGGGCACATGCCGGCGCGGTTCGGCCTGGTCAACCGCGGCGCCATGCAGCGCCGCGCCCGCGAGCTGCTCAAAGGCCTGGCCGACGAGATCGACCCCGGCACGCGCCTGGGCGAGCTGTCCCTGGGCCAGCGGCAACTGGTGGAAATTGCCAAGGCCATGTCGCGCAACGCCCACGTCATCGCCTTCGACGAACCCACCAGCAGCCTCTCGGCCCGCGAGATCGACCGGCTGATGACCATCATCGCCCGGCTGCGCGACGAGGGCCGGGTGATTTTGTACGTGTCGCACCGCATGGAAGAAATCTTCCGCATCTGCGACGCCGTCACCGTGTTCAAGGACGGCCGCTTCATTCGCACCTTCGATGACATGGCGCAGCTGACCCACGACCAGCTGGTGACCTGCATGGTCGGCCGCGACATCCAGGACATCTACGACTACCGCACCCGCGAACAGGGCGGCGTGGCCCTGCAGGTGAAAGACCTGCTGGGCCCCGGCCTCCAGGAGCCGGTGAGCTTCAGCCTGCACAAGGGCGAGGTGCTGGGCTTCTTCGGCCTGGTGGGCGCCGGGCGCACCGAACTGCTGCGGCTGCTGTCGGGCCTGGCGCGCCACAGCGCCGGCGATATCGAGCTGGAAGGCCACCCGCTGCACCTGAAGAACCCGCGCCAGGCCATCGACGCCGGCATCCTGCTGTGCCCCGAAGACCGCAAGAAAGAGGGCATCGTGCCGCTGTCCAGCGTCGCCGAGAACATCAACATCGGCGCCCGCAGCCGCCACGCCCACCTGGGCTGCCTGCTGCAGGGCCGCTGGGAGCGCGACAACGCGCGCCAGCAGATCAGCGCCATGAACGTGAAAACCCCCAGCCCCGGCCAGCAGATCATGTTCCTGTCCGGCGGCAACCAGCAGAAGGCCATTCTCGGCCGCTGGCTGTCGATGCCCATGAAGGTGCTGCTGCTGGACGAACCCACCCGCGGCATCGACATCGGCGCCAAGTCGGAGATCTACCAGATCATCCACAACCTGGCGGCCCAGGGCATCGCGGTGATCGTGGTGTCCAGCGACCTGATGGAAGTGATGGGCATCAGTGACCGCATCCTGGTGATGAGCGAAGGCGCCCTGACCGGCGAAGTGAACCGTGAACAGGCCGACGAATCCCGTCTGCTGCAACTGGCACTGCCACGCACCCGTGGCTGAACAATAATAAACGAGGTGCTTATGACCACTCCCACCACCCTGCACGCGCCGCGGCAAGGACTGAACATGCGCCGGTTTCTCGATGAGTGGGCCATGCTACTGGCGGCCCTGGGCATCTTCCTGCTCTGCACCCTGTTGATCGACAACTTCATGTCGCCGATGAACATGCGCGGCCTGGGCCTGGCGATCTCCACCACCGGCATCGCCGCCTGCACCATGCTCTATTGCCTGGCCTCCGGGCATTTCGACCTGTCGGTCGGTTCGGTCATCGCCTGCGCCGGGGTGATCGCCGCCGTGGTGATGCGTGACACCAACAGCGTGTTCCTTGGCGTGTCCGCGGCCCTGGGCATGGGCCTGATCGTCGGGCTGATCAACGGCATCGTCATCGCCAAGCTGCGCATCAACGCGCTGATCGCGACGCTGGCGACCATGCAGATCGTCCGCGGCCTGGCCTACATTTTCTCCAACGGCAAGGCCGTGGGCGTCATGAACGAGGGCTTCTATGTGTTCGGCAACGGCCAGGTGTTCGGCGTGCCGGTGCCCATCCTGATCACCATCGTCTGCTTCATCTTCTTCGGCTGGCTGCTCAACTACACCACCTACGGCCGCAACACCATGGCCATTGGCGGCAACCAGGAAGCCGCGCGCCTGGCCGGCGTGCACGTGGACCGCACCAAGATCATCATCTTCGCCGTGCACGGCCTGGTGGGCGCCCTGGCCGGCGTGGTGCTGGCCTCGCGCATGACCTCCGGGCAGCCCATGGTGGGGCAGGGCTTTGAGCTGACGGTGATTTCCGCCTGCGTGCTGGGCGGGGTGTCGCTGAGCGGCGGCATCGGCATGATCCGCCACGTGATCGCCGGCGTGCTGATCCTGGCGATCATCGAGAACGCCATGAACCTGAAGAACATCGACACCTTCTACCAGTACGTGATCCGCGGGACCATTCTGCTGATTGCGGTGATTATCGACCGCTTGAAGCAGCGCTAATCTTCAGACGCGGCCTGTGGCCGCTGCTACGGGCGTAGCAGCGGCCAAAGGCCGCGTCCCCCACCCACTATCATGCAATTACATATGTATCCTACGCTGAACTAGACGCGGCGCTGCCATTCAAAGGAAAATGCCGCTCCCACCCGTGTCAACGAGCCTCATGAACAACCCCGACTGGATCATCTGCGAGCATTGCGACTCCGTCTACCAGCCCACCCCCCTGGTGCGCGGGGAAAAGTCCTGCTGCACCCGTTGCGGCGCGGTGCTGGCCCGGGGCGGGCAGATGAGCGCCCAGCAGCTGTTGGCGTTGTCCATCTGCGCGGCCATCGTCTTCTGCTTCGCCAACGCCTTCCCGGTGATCTCCATCAGCCTCCAGGGGCTGAGCAACGAAGCCACCCTGTGGCAGTCGGTGCAAGCCCTGGCCCAAGGGCGCATCAGCGTCATCGCCGCAGTGGCCGGGCTGACCATCATCCTGGCGCCCATGCTGCAGATCATCCTGCTGTGCTGGGTGCTCAGCTTCGCCTGCGCCGGCGTCGCCGCGCCCGGCTTCAAGGCCTGCATGCGCGCCCTGGAGCACCTGCGCCCGTGGAGCATGCTCGAGGTGTGCCTGCTGGGCATCCTGGTCGCCATCGTCAAGCTGGGCGGCATGCTCGACGTGCACCCCGGCCTGGGCCTGTGGGCGCTGGCCATGCTGACGGTGCTGATCATCCTGATTTCGGGCAAGAGCATCCGCCGCCTGTGGCATGACCTGGAAGGGGTCATTCCATGAGCCAGCCGCCCTATGCCCACGAACTCAAGCTGGTGCTGTGCCACACCTGCGGCCTGGCCTGCGCCGAAGGCAGCCACTACTGCCCGCGCTGCGATTCGGTGGTGCACCGGCGCAAGCCCGAAAGCCTGGCACGCACCTGGGCGTTCCTGATCGCCAGCCTGGTCTTCTACATACCGGCCAACCTGCTGCCGGTGATGTACACCGACATGTTCGGCAGCGGCAGCGAGAACACCATCATGAGCGGCGTCATGGAGTTCTGGGCCGGCGGCTCCTGGGACATTGCCCTGCTGATCTTCATCGCCAGCATCGCCGTGCCGTGCATGAAATTCGTGGTGCTGGGCACTTTGCTCATCACCTGCCAGCGCCGCAGCCAGTGGGCCATGCGCGAGCGCTCGAAGCTCTACCGGCTGATCGAGATCATCGGCTACTGGTCCATGCTTGACGTGCTGGTGGTGGCCCTGGTGGCGGCCCTGGTGCAATTCCATTCCCTGAGCAGCATCGAGCCGCGCCTGGGTATCCTGTTCTTTGGTTTGGTCGTGGTGCTGACGATGTTGGCGGCCATGAGTTTTGATCCCCGGCTTATCTGGGATGCAGAGGTTGAAGATGTCTGATCACCCAAGTTCCACCCTCACGCCTTCGAGCCCCGAGATCCGGCGCCGACGTTTCAACGTCTCGCTGGTCTGGCTGGTGCCGATCGTGGCCGCCCTGATCGGCCTGTCGATGGTGGTGCACAAGGCCATGTCGGCCGGCCCGCAGATCCAGATCAGCTTCCTCACCGCCGAAGGCCTGGAAGCCAACAAGACCCAGGTCAAGTACAAGAACGTGGTGATCGGCAAGGTCACCGCCATCACCCTCAGCGAAGACCGCAGCCACATCGACGCCACGGTCGAGCTGGACCAGTCGGCCAAGGCTTTCACCGCCCGTGACGCCCGCTTCTGGGTGGTGCGCCCGCGCATCGGCGCCGGCGGCGTATCGGGCGTCGACACGTTGCTGTCCGGGGCCTTCATCGGCGCCGACCCAGGCAACTCCGACGACACCGAGAAGAACTTCGTCGGCCTGGAGAACCCGCCGGCCATCACCTACGGCCAGAAGGGCAAGCGCTTCACCCTGCACACCGGTGACCTGGGCTCGCTGGACATCGGCTCGGCCGTCTACTACCGCCGTATCCAGGTGGGGCAGGTGGTGTCCTACCACCTGGCCGACGACGGCAAGGGCGTCGACGTCGACGTCTTCATCAATGCCCCCAATGACCAGTACGTGCGCAAGGACAGCCGCTTCTGGAACGCCAGCGGCGTGGACGTCAGCCTGGGCGCCAACGGCCTGAAGGTGAACACCCAGTCGGTGGCCTCCATCCTCTCAGGCGGCATTGCCTTCGTGGAGCCCAACTACAGCGCCGACAAGGCCCAGGCCGACGAAGGCCAGCAGTTCACCCTGTTCGACGACCAGGAAACCGCGCTGGCGCCCCCCGATGGCGAGGCGCGCTACGTGCAGATGCGCTTCGACCAGTCCCTGCGGGGCCTGGCCGTGAACGCGCCGGTGGAGTTCCTGGGCGTCAACGTCGGCAAGGTGGTGTCGGTGGACCTGGACTACGACGCCAAGACCGAGACCTTCCCCACGGTGATTGGCGCGGTGATCTACCCCAACCGCCTGGGCAAGGCCCACGACAAGCTGCTGGCGCAGATGGGTGGCGAGGACGATGCCAAGGGCGCGCTGCTGATGAGCCAGTTCGTCAAGCGCGGCCTGCGCGCCCAGGCGCGCAGCGCCAACCTGCTGACCGGCCAGCTGTACGTGTCGATGAACTTCGTGCCCAACGCCCGCCCGGTGCCCTTCGACATGAGCGCGCGGCCCATGGTGATCCCCACCGTGCCGGGCAGCCTGGACAAGTTGCAGGAGCAGTTGCAGAGCTTCGTCGACAAGCTGAGCAAGATCCCGATCGACCAGATCGCCGACAACCTCAACGGCAGCCTCGGCCAGCTCAACAAGACCCTGGAGAACGTCAACGGCCAGGTGCTGCCGGAGATGCGTGACACCCTGGTGCAGACGCGCAAGACCCTGGCCACCGCCAACGACAGCTTCGCCGAAGACTCGCCGCAGCGTCAGCAGCTGGGCCAGGCCCTGGATGAGGTGCAGCGCACCGCCCGTTCGGTGCGCGTGCTCACCGACTTCCTCGGCCGCCACCCCGAAGCGCTGATCCGTGGCCGCCTCAAGGACGGCAAGCCGGACGCTTACCAGCCCACTTCGTCGACCTCTCGTGAACCTGCACAGGAATGACCGCCATGCCCCTCCGTTCCCTGGCCCTGCTGGCCACCCTGGGCCTGGCGGCCTGCAGCTCGGCGCCAACCCACTACTACACCCTGGTGGCCACCGCGCCGGCCAGCCCCGCCAGCGTCCCGGCGCCGGCGTTCCAGTTCGAGATGCTCAGCGTGCGCATGCCGGTGCAGGTCGACCAGCCGCAGATGGTGGTGCGCCAGAGCACCGGCGCCCTGGCCATCCTCGAAACCGAACGCTGGGGCGCGCCCCTGGCCGACGAGTTCCACGACGCCCTGGCCGGGCAGCTGGAGCAGAAGCTGGGCACCCGCGACCTGGCGGGCCTGCCCAAGGCCGCCGACAAGCCGGTGGTGTCACTGCAGACCGACGTGCGTCGCTTCGATTCGCTGCCGGGCCAGTACGCGCTGATCGACGTGGTGTGGAGCCTCAGCCAGCGCAGCGACGGCCAGAAGCGCCGCACCCTGACCTGCGCCAGCGTGATCCGCGAGGCCAGCGGCGTGGGCATGGATGACCTGGTGCTGGCGCACCAGAAAGCCATCGCCCAACTGGCCGGGCAGATCGCCAGGGCGGCCAACAGCTGGGCCTGCCCAGGCTGACCGCGGCGCCTAATACGTGGCGCGCCCGGGACGCGGCCTGCGGCCGCTGCTACGGGGTTGCGTAGCAGCTGCCGCAGGCTGCGTCCGGCCCCGGCGCAGTGTTCCAGCCAATACGCGGCGCACTGATGCAGGTACCGCTCGGTCGACCGATCATGCACGTGCCTGCCGCCAGGCGTAATGTAGTCCTCCCAGGCTCCGGCCAGCCGGCCATGAGCCACGTGCAGACGGAGAGATCATGGCCACTCGACGCACAGTACCGGGCATCAAGGACTACGACGGCCCCGCAGGCGGTTGGGGTGCATTGAAGGCTACCGCCACGGCGGTGCGCGAGCAGATGGACACCCTGAAGGCGCCGCTGACGCTGTTGCGCACCAACCAGCCGGACGGCTTCGATTGCCCCGGCTGCGCTTGGCCCGACAAGGAGCACCGCTCCACCTTCCAGTTCTGTGAGAACGGCGCCAAGGCCGTCACCTGGGAAGCCACCAACAAACGCGTCACCCCTGAATTCTTCGCCACCCACCCGGTCTCGGCCCTGCTGCGCCGCTCCGACTACGAGCTGGAAGACCTCGGCCGCCTGACCCACCCCATGGTCTACGACCGCGCCAGCGACACTTACCAGCCCATCGAATGGGACGCCGCGTTTGCCCGCATCGGCGAGATCCTGCGCGGGCTGCAACCCGACCAGGTAGAGTTCTACACCTCGGGCCGCGCCTCCAACGAAGCGGCCTACCTGTGGCAGCTGTATGCCCGGGAGTACGGCACCAACAACTTCCCCGACTGCTCGAACATGTGCCACGAGGCCACCAGCGTCGGCCTGCCGCGCTCCATCGGCATGGGCAAGGGCTCGGTGTCGCTGGAGGATTTCGACGTCACCGAGCTGATCATCTCCATCGGCCACAACCCCGGCACCAACCACCCGCGCATGATGGGCACGTTGCACGAGGCCTCGCGGCGCAAGGTGCCGATCATGGTGCTCAACCCCCTGCGCGAGCGCGCCCTGGAGCGCTTCGCCGACCCGCAGAGCATGGTCGAAATGGCCACCTACGGCTCCACGCGCATTGCGTCCACCTACCTGCAGGTCAAGGCCGGCGGCGATGCGGCGGCCATCAAGGGGGTGATGAAAGCGCTGCTGGAACTCGAAGACAGCGTTGGCCAGGTGCTCGACCATGCCTTCATCGCCGAGCACACCCAAGGTTTCGAGGCGCTCAAGGCCGACCTGCTGGCCACCCAATGGCCGGACATCGAGCACGCCAGCGGCCTGCTGCAGGACGACATGCAGAAGGTCGCCGCTGCCTACGCGAAGTCCAACGCCACCATCGTCACCTATGGCATGGGCGTCACCCAGCACAACGAGGGCACGGCCAATGTGCGGCTGATCTGCGACCTGCTGATGCTGCGCGGCAACCTTGGCAAGCCGGGCGCCGGCATCTGCCCGTTGCGCGGCCACTCCAACGTGCAGGGCAACCGCACCGTGGGCATCACCGAGAAACCGTCGGCCAGCTTCCTGGCCAAGTTGGAACAGGTGTTCGGCTTCAAACCGCCCGCCGGCCACGGTCATGACGCGGTGCAAACCATGCAGGCCATGATTGCCGGCAGCGCCAAGGCGTTGCTGTGCCTGGGTGGCAACTTCGCCGTGGCACTGCCGGACCCGGCGCAATGCTTCCCGGCCATGGGCCGCCTGGACCTGGCGGTGCACGTGGGCACCAAGCTCAACCGCAACCACCTGCTGGTGTCGAAGGAGACGTTCCTGTTCCCCTGCCTGGGCCGCACCGAACTGGACGTGCAGAACGGCCTGGCCCAGGCCATCACTGTGGAAGACTCCATGTCCATGGTCCACGCCTCGGCGGGCAAGCTGGCGCCGGCGTCGGCGTTCCTGCTGTCGGAGCCGGCCATCGTCGCCGGGATGGCCAGCGCCACGCTGCCCGACAGCAAGGTGGCGTGGAAAGCGCTTGCCGCTGACTACGACAAGATCCGCGACCTGATCGAGCAGACCATCCCCGGCTTCGACAACTACAACGCGCGCATCCGCGTGCCCGGCGGCTTCCGCATGCCGCTGCCGGCCACCGAACGCAAATGGCTGACGCCCTCGGGCAAGGCCGAGTTCTTCGTGTTCCCCGGCCTGCACGAGGACATGGTGGTGGAGGGCGAGGACGTCCTGCGCTTGATCACCCTGCGCAGTCACGACCAGTACAACACCACCATCTACGCCCTGGATGACCGCTACCGCGGCGTGTTCGGGCGGCGTGACGTGCTGTTCATGAGCCAGGCCGACCTGGACTCGCGCGGGCTGGCCCACGGCGACCTGGTGGACATCGAGACGGTGACCGAGGGGCGGCGGATGCGCTACGAGAAAATCACCGCCATCGAATACAAGATTGCCCCAGGTTCGGTGGGCGCCTACTACCCCGAGGCCAATTCGCTGGTGCCGCTGGACTACATCGACAAGGACAGCGGCACGCCGTCGTACAAGTCGGTGCCGGTGCGGGTGATGCGCTCCGAATTCAGCTGACCCCCTCGTAACCGCAACTGTCTTGAAATGGCGTCGTCTGCATCGCGACTAAAGTCGGCTCCTACACTATTCGTGGTAGGAGCCGGCCTTGGCCGCGATGCAGGCGACGCGGTCTATGGGGTATCCGCATTCGCGTAGCAGCTGCCGAAGGCTGCGTCCGGCGGCGGTCCTGCGTTGCTCCAGGACGCGGCCTGCGGCGGATGGCCGCCCCGCCGCTGCTACGAGGGGGGCGTGGGAGCTGCCGTCAGAGGCCCAAGTCGCTCAGGCCTGGATGGTCATCCGGGCGGCGCCCCAGCGGCCAGCGGTATTTGCGTTCGGCCTCGGTGATCGGCAGGTCGTTGATGCAGGCAAAGCGCCGTTGCATCAGGCCATTCTCGGCGAACTCCCAGTTCTCGTTGCCGTACGAGCGGAACCAGTTGCCCGAGTCGTCGTGCCACTCGTAGGCATACCGCACGGCGATGCGGTTGTCGGCGAACGCCCACAGCTCCTTGATCAGGCGGTAGTCCAGCTCCTTGTTCCACTTGCGTGCCAGGAACGCCTGGGCCTGGGCGCGGCCGTGGATGAACTCGCTGCGGTTGCGCCAGTAGGTGTCCTCGGTATAGGCCAGGGCCACCTTGGCCGGGTCGCGGGAGTTCCAGCCGTCCTCGGCGCCGCGGACTTTCTGCGTGGCGGTTTCCAGGGTGAAAGGGGGCAGGGGCGGGCGGGGCGCGTCACTCATCGGGGTGTCCTCGGCAAAGGGGGGGGTACAGCATCGCGGCAAATCCGCAAAGCCACAACCACCATCGGTATGCCGGTGCCGATGGTCTGTTCCGCAACGTGCTGGTGGATACCGGTACCGGTGCGGTAGGCTCGCAAGCCTTGCGCTTTCCTGGAGCCAACATGCCTCGTTTCGCTGCCAACCTCAGCATGCTGTACCCGCAACACGACTTCCTCGACCGCTTCGCCGCGGCCCGGGCCGACGGTTTCGACGCCGTGGAATACCTGTTCCCCTACGACTACAGCGCCGCCCAACTCAAGCAGCGCCTGGACGACAACGGCCTGGTGCAGGCGCTGTTCAACGCCCCGCCCGGCGACTGGGCCAAGGGCGAACGCGGCACCTCGAGCCTGCCGGGCCGCGAGGCCGAATTCCGCGCAGGCTTTGATCAGGCGCTGGACTACGCCGCCGTGCTGGGCAACAGCCGCGTGCACGTGATGGCCGGGCTGCTGCCGTCCGAAGCCGAGCGCGCCCGCCACCACGCGGTGTACCTGGAAAACCTGGCCTATGCCACTGCCCAGGCCGCCAAGGTCGGCGTCACCGTGCTGCTGGAGCCGATCAACACCCGCGACATGCCTGGCTTCTTCCTCAACCGTCAGGACCAGGCCCAGGCCATCTGCCGCGAAGTGGGCGCCGCCAACCTCAAGGTGCAGTTCGATTGCTACCACTGCCAGATCGTCGAAGGCGACCTGGCGGTGAAACTGCGCCGCGACATGGCCGGCATCGGCCACATCCAGATCGCCGGCGTGCCGGACCGCCACGAGCCGGACCTGGGCGAGCTGAACTACCCGTACCTGTTCCAGCTCATCGACGACCTGGGCTACGACGGCTGGATCGGCTGCGAGTACCGCCCCAAGGGCGACACCAGCGCCGGCCTGGCCTGGCTGCGCGACTGGCGCGCCCTGTAGCAGCGGCCGCCAGGCCGCGTCCGGCCCCCAAGACGCGGCCTGCGGCCGCTGCTACGGGTGGGGCTGGTGCCGCGCGCGATCACTGTTCAACTATCCAGGCCCCGCAGAAAAGTTGTCCCCGGAAATCGTGAGTATCTCTGTGGATAAAACGCCCAACCCCAGCAAAACCGGGGGTGGAGTCGATGTGATGAAATAATGACCAAACCGGTGGGTCCAGCGCCGTTCGGAGGCTCTGTTAGACTCAATGGATTGACCTGCCAGGGCTTTCGGACATGAGTGAACCCATCCGCCTCACCCAGTACAGCCACGGCGCCGGTTGCGGCTGCAAGATCTCGCCCAAGGTGCTGGAGGTGATCCTCGCCGGCAGCGGCGCGCAACACCTGGACCCCAACCTGTGGGTGGGCAACGCCTCGCGTGACGACGCGGCGGTGTACGGCATCGATGGCGAGCGCGGGGTGGTGTCCACCACCGATTTCTTCATGCCGATTGTCGACGACCCCTTCGACTTCGGCCGCATCGCCGCCACCAACGCCATCAGCGACATCTACGCCATGGGCGGCGACCCGCTGATGGCCATCGCCATCCTCGGCTGGCCGGTGAACGTGCTGCCCGCCGAGGTGGCGCGCGAGGTGATCCGCGGCGGCCGCGCGGTCTGTGATGCCGCCGGCATTCCCCTGGCAGGCGGGCATTCCATCGATGCCCCGGAGCCGATCTTCGGCCTGGCGGTGACGGGCCTGGTGGAAAAGCGCTTCATGCAGCGCAACGACACCGCCACCCTGGGCAGCCAGCTGTACCTGACCAAACCCCTGGGCATCGGCGTGCTGACCACGGCGGAAAAGAAAGGCCTGCTGCGCCAGGCCGACGTCGGCGTGGCGCGCGACCTGATGTGCACCCTGAACAACGCCGGCAGCCGTTTCGCCCGGCTGCCGGGCGTCACGGCCATGACCGACGTCACCGGCTTCGGCCTGCTCGGCCACCTGGTGGAAATGGCCGACGGCAGCGGCCTGACCGCCCGCCTGCAAGTGGGCCAGGTGCCGGTGCTGGCCAACATCGAATACTACCTGGAGAAGGGCTGCGTGCCCGGCGGCACCCTGCGCAATTTCGACAGCTACGGCGAGCGCATCGGGCGCCTGACCGCCATGCACAAGCTGCTGCTGTGCGACCCGCAGACCAGCGGCGGCCTGTTGGTGGCCGTCGAACCCCACGCCCAGCAAGCGTTCCTGGCGCTGGCGGCGGAGCTGGGCATGGCCCTGGCGCCCATCGGCCACTTCGAGGCGCAACAGGCCCACGCGGTGGAACTGGATGCGTGACGACTGCCGGGACTATCGCGCGCTGTTCCTCGCCGACACCCCCCTGATCGACGTGCGCGCGCCGGTGGAGTTCCACCACGGCGCCTTCGCCCACGCCTGCAACCTGCCGCTGATGGACGACCGCGAGCGCGAGCAGGTGGGCACCTGCTTCAAGCAGCACGGCCAGCAGGCCGCCATCGAACTGGGCCACCGCCTGGTGCAGGGTGCGCTCAAGCAGGCGCGCATCGACGCCTGGCGGGCGTTCACCGAACGGCACCCTGATGGCTACCTGTACTGCTATCGCGGCGGCCTGCGCTCACAGATCAGCCAGCAGTGGCTGCGGGACGAGGTGGGCGTGCAGTACCCGCGGGTGGTGGGCGGCTACAAGGCGCTGCGCCACTGCCTGCTGACCGTCACCGAAGAGGCGGCGCAGCAGTGTGATTTCGTGCTGCTGGGCGGCATGACCGGCACCGGCAAGACCGAGGTGCTGCAGCGCCTGGACAACGCCCTGGACCTGGAGGGCCACGCCCATCACCGGGGCTCCAGCTTCGGCAAGCACGCCACGCCGCAGCCGGTGCAGATCAACTTCGAAAACCAGCTGGCGGTGGATATCCTCAAGCAGCGCGCGCGCGGCGTGCAGCAGTTCGTGCTGGAAGACGAAGGCCGCGCCATCGGCAGCCGGGCGGTGCCGCTGGCGCTGTACCGGCGCATGCAGGGCGCGCCGCTGGTGTGGCTGCTGGACAGCGTCGAGCAGCGCGTGCAGCGCATTCTCAAGGATTACGTGGTGGACCTGTGCGCCGAGTTCGTCGGCCTGCACGGCGCCGACCAGGGCTTTGCGCTGTTCGCCCAGCGCATGCAGCAAAGCCTGGCCAGCAACGTCAAGCGCCTGGGCGGCGAACGCTTCCAGCGCCTGGCCAGCGCCATGGACGCGGCGCTGGACGAACAGTACCGCAGCGGCGCGGTGGAGCTGCACCGGGCGTGGATCCGCGTGCTGCTGGACGAATACTACGACCCCATGTACGCCTACCAGCGCCAGGCCAAGGGCGCGCGCATCGAGTTCACGGGCAGCGCCGACGAAGTGGAGGCCTATCTCCACCACCGCCGCCGCCAAACCCCGTAGCAGCTGCCGCAGGCCGCGTCCGCTAACTTATAGCACCGCAGCCCCAATCAACCCGGTGATCACGCCCACCACCATGGTCAGCACCGCCACCATCACCAGCACCTTGGCATCGAAGGATTTGCGCAGCATCAGCATCGACGGCAGGCTCACGCTGGGCAGGGTCATCAGCAGCGCCACCGCCGGTGCGGTGCCCAGGCCCAGGGTCATCAGGGTTTGCACGATGGGGATTTCCGCCGCCGTGGGAATCACGAACAGCGTGCCCACCACCGCCAGCGGCACCAGCCACAGCAGGCTGTTGCCCATGGCGCCGTCCACGTGGGGGAACAGCCACACCCGCGCAGCGCCCAGCAGCAGCACGGCCAGCACGTAGATCGGGATGGTGGTCCAGAACAGCTGCCACAGCGAGCGCATCCAGCGGTTGAACAGGTTGCCCTGGGGGGCGCTGGACGCATCGGCCACCGCCTCCACCGCAGGCTCAGGCAGCACTTCCGGCGCGGCGATGCGCTGGGCGTACAGGGACACGCCGACCACCAGGATTACCCCGGCCACCAGGCGCAGCACGGTGAAACCCCAGCCCAGCACGAAGCCCATGAAGATCAGCGTGGCCGGGTTGAGCACCGGGTTGGCCATCCAGAACGCCAGCGCCGCGCCCACCGACACCCGCTGGCGGCGCAGGCCGGCCACCACCGGCGCGGCGCAGCAGCTGCACATCATGCCCGGCAACGCGAACAGCCCGCCGCGCACCGTCGAGCCCAGGCCGGCGCGGCCGAACACCCGCAACAGCCAGTCGCGCGGTATCAACACCTGCACCAGCGAGCCCAGCAGCACCCCCAGCACCGCAGCCTTCCAGATGGCCAGGAAGTACACCTGGGCGTAGGCCAGCGCGGCGGCCATGGGGTCCTGGGCGTGGTCGTCGATGATCGAGGCGCCGATGCTGTGGTTGCTGGCCGCCACGAACGACTTCAGGTAATAGGGCGACCACTTCACGTAGTACAGGCCAACCACCGCCACCAGCACGAACAGCAGCGGCTTGAGCCAGAACAGGGACGAACGCGTATGGGCGGGGGAGGTGAGCGTGCTCATGGCGGCGGTACCGGCGAGGGGGAAGGTAACGAATAATTGTAGCCGCACATTGTCTTGTGGGAGCTGGCTTGCCAGCGAGCTGTTCAGGTCTCAACAGCTCGCTGGCAAGCCAGCTCCCACAGGGAATAGCAATACACCGCGTTGCCTGCGACGCCGCCTGCGGCAGCTGCTACAGTGACTTCACCAATAAGGATAATGGCCCGATGGCCCCGCAAAACCGGGGGCATACGGGGCTTGGGCAGGACCGTCGCGGCACCCTCAGTGAGTTCCAATCATGCGCGCTCTCGTTACCGTGGCAGGCGTGGCAATGCTGGTGTTTTCCCCCTTCATACTGGCCGACGATCCTCCCGCCAGCCCCGCCAAGGCCATCCAGAAGGCCGAGGTGCTGGAGCAGAAGGCCGCCGACAAGGACACCGCCACCCCGGTGCCCAAGGCCGAGATCATCACCAAGACCGAAGCCCAGGTGGTGGACCCCGCCGGCGCCAAGCCGGTGGACGAGCCGCTGACCTGCCTGGCGCGCACCATCTACTGGGAAGCCAAGGGCGGCACCCCGGCCGACATGGACGCGGTGGCCCACGTGGTGCTCAACCGCGTCGGCCACGAGGGCTTCCCCGGCACCGTGTGCGAGGTGGTGAAGGAGGGCGCCGACAAGAAGGTCTGCCAGTTTTCCTGGTGGTGCGACGGCCGCGCCGATGACGTGCAGGAGGCCGACCGCTACAGCATCGCCAAGGAAATCGCGCGCAAGGCCCTCAACCAGGAGTCGCCGGACGCCACCCACGGCGCCATGTATTTTCACGATAGAAAGGTGAAGCCGGCGTGGGCGGGCAAATACCTGCGCACGGCGCAAACCGCCGAATTTCTGTTCTACAAGCCGCGCGAAGGCAAGGCTAAATAGCCGTGGCCAGGCACTGGCGCACCACGCGCGTCAGTTGCACCGGGTCGGTGAGGTAGGCGGCATGGCCCTGGCGCCGCAGCGGGTACAAGGTCAGCCCGCGCAGGCGGTCCACCAGCGCCGCCGGGCACAGCAGGCACGGGTCGTGGTCGCTGGCTTCGCCCAGCAGCATGAACGGCCGGGCCTTGAGCGCGCGGCAATCCTCCAGCGACGGCGTGATGGTGTCCAGCGCCGCCGCTTCGTTGACGAAGGCTGGCGCGGTGGCGACCATGGCCGGCCACAGCGCAATCTGCTTCATCAGTTCCACCTGTGCCGGGTTCATCCGCACGATGTGGGTCAGGGCGTGCACCGTGGCCGCCTCCAGCTCACCCTGCGCCACCAGTGCCTGCAGGCGCGGCAGGTGGCCGTCGCTGGCCTGGCGCGGCAGCGAGTTCATCGGTTCGTACAGCACCAGCGTGCCCTTGAAGCCATCGCGCAGGGCGTACATCAGCGCGCAGCCGCCGCCAAAACTGTGGCCCAGCACCGCGCAGCCATTACCGGCGAGTTCCACCATGGCGGCCAGGTCGTCCAGCTCGGCGTCGAGGCAATAGGGCGCCGCGCCATAGGGGCTGGCCCCACGGCCGCGGCGGTCGTATAGGTACACCGTGTGGCTCTCGCCCAGCAGCTGCGCGAACGCCGTCCAGTCCCTCGCCTGGCTGAAGGCGCCATGGCACACCACCAGCGCCGGGCCGGTGCCCCAGCGCTGGTAGCCAATGGACGTTCCGTCGCGGGAAATGACAGATCCTTGCATGGGTAGGGCCTCGGCAAAAGGCCGTTAACCTAGCACATCGATAATGCGCCCGGCGATGTGCCGCACGTGGGTTTCCAGGGCGAAGTGGCCGGTGTCCAGCAGCTCGACGATGGCGTTGGGGTTGTCACGGGCGTAGGCCTGCGCGCCCGGCGGAATGAAGAACGGGTCGCCCTTGCCCCAGATCACCAGCGTGGGCAGGCGGGTGTCGCGGAAGAACTGCTGGAACGCCGGGTACAGGGTGAGGTTGTTGCGGTAGTCGTAGAACAGGTCCAGCTGGATGTCCTTGTTGCCCGGGCGCTCCATCAGCAGCGCGTCGAGGGTGTAGCTCTCGGGCGCGATCAGCTCTAGGTGGGGTACGCCTTCCTCGTACTGGTAGCGGGTGCCTTCAAGGTTCAGCACGTTGTCGTGCACCACCTGGCGGTGCTCGGCCGTGGGCTCGGCCCAGTAGCGGCGAATGGGCGCCCAGGCGTCGCCCAGGCCTTCGAGGTAGGCGTTGCCGTTCTGCGACACCAGCCCGGTGACGCGCTCGGGGTGGGCCAGGGCCAGGCGCAGGCCGGTGGGCGCGCCGTAGTCGAAGATGTACATCGCGTACTGTTCAAGGCCCAGGGTGTTGACGAACGCGCCCAGGGTCAGGGCCAGGTTGTCGAAACTGTACACGTACCCGCGCGCCGCCGGCACCTGGGTGAAACCAAAGCCCGGCAGGTCGGGCGCGATGACCCGAAAGTGGCCAGCCAGCAGCGGGATCAGCTCGCGGAACTGGTGCGAGGAGGTGGGGTAGCCGTGCAGCAGCAACAGCACCGGGGCGTCGGCGGCGCCGGCTTCGCGGTAGAACACACGCACGCCATCGGCGTCGGCATAGCGGTAGTGAACGGTCATGGTGGAAGCCTCATGTAACTGTTAATTGCGTTATTGGCGGTTACAGGTCTATTTGTTCATGCATCCTGTAACTAGTCAAATTGTTTTTATCGGTTACACTGTGGGCAAGACGAACGGAGACCGCACCATGACCGCAACCCTGCCAGCGCCGCTGGTGGTCGCCGACCACCCGGCCCTGGACCTGCTCAACACGCAAATGATGGTCGACGGCCAGCGCCGCGACCTGCTGACCAGCGCAGACGTGGCGCTGCAATGGCTGGAGGCCCTGGGCCTGAATGTGCCCGGCGCTGATACATCGGCTGAGCAGGCGCGGCTGCTGCTGGCGCTGAAACAGCTGCGCGACACCTTCGAACCGCTGCTCTACGCGCGGCTGGCAGGCCAGGCAGCCGACCCCACGGCCCTGAACGCGCTGCTGCGCAAGGCCGTGGTGCAGCTGGTATGGAGGGAAGATGGCGGGGTGAGCCTGGACCGGGCCAGCGGCGACGACGCGGTCACCCGCTGCGTGAGCCAGCTGGCGCTGAGCGCCGCCGAGCTGCTGGCCGACGGCGACTTCAGCCTGGTGCGCCAGTGCGAGAGCAACGAGTGCACGCTGCTGTTCTACGACCGCACCAAGTCGCACAAGCGCCGCTGGTGCAGCATGGCCGCCTGCGGCAACCGTCACAAGGTGGCGGAATTCCGCAAGCGGCGGCAGGAAGCGGGCTTATGAAGCCAGCCTCAGAAGTCCAGCGTCAGCCCGGTGTACAACGCGCGCCCGTCGCCGGGTGAGTGCAGCGGCGCCTGGGCGCCGTCCGGGTCGTACCACACGTACTCGTAGTAGCGGTTGGCGAGGTTCTTCAGCTGCACGTCCACGCTCAGGTGCTCGCTGAGCTTGTAGGTGGCGCCCAGGTTCAACAGCACGTAGCCGCCGAACTTGCCCTGGCTGTTGTCGTCCTCCAGGTAGTAGTCGCTCTGGCCGTTCACCCAGCCGTTCACGCTCAGCGCCGGGGTCAGCTGGTAGCTGGCGCCGGCGTTGTAGACGTGGTGCGGCACGTGGTCGATCTCGTTGCCCTGGCTGTCGGGGTAGGTGGAGCCGGCCTTGAGGATTTTCGAGTACTGCCAGGAGTACGCCAGCCACGCCTGGGTGCGCTCGCCGGGGTGCAGGTTGAGCTGCAGGTCATAGCCCCAGCGCCGGGTTTCGCCGATGTTGTCCGAGGCGCCGCTGGGGTCGTTCAAGCGGCGGCTGACCTCGCCGGACGCCTCTTGCTGCCAGTAGGCGATGCGCCCGTCCAGCCAGGCCGTGGGGGTGAACTTCACCCCGGTCTCCCAACCGTCGTTGATCGACGGCGCCAGGTCGCTGGTCTGCGGCGGCACCTTGTAGCTGGACGAGCCGGTGCCCACCTGGAAGGTGCGGCCCCAGTTGGCGTACAGGCTGGCCACCGACCACGGCGAATACACCACGCTCAGCTTGGGCTGCTTGATCAGGCCGTAGTCGTTCATGGTGTAGCTATTGCCGGTCAGCTCGTCGGTGTAGTCGCCACTGAGCTTGTCGACGCGGTAGGCGGGGATGATCTTCAGGCTGTCAGTGGGCTCGATGACGGTCTGCACGTAGGCGCCCAGGGTGTTGAAATCAAAATGCTGGTCGCGGGTCTGGGCGCTGCGCAGCCGTTCCACGGTGCTGTAGCGCTCGCTGACGTTCTGCTGGCGCTGCACGTCCACGCCGCCTTCCACGGCCAGGGCGTGCAGCACGTCCACCTGCGGGCGCCAGGTCAGGGTGGTCATGGCGCCGTACTGGGTTTCGTAGGCGTCGCGCTCCTGCTGGGTGCTGCTGCTCCAGTAGCGGGTCCAGCGGCGGTCGTCGAAGGTGTTGAGGTAGGCCTTGGCGGCCAGCGACAGGTCGTCGGCAAGGTCCGTGTCGAAGTGCAGGCTGGCGCTGTTCATGCGCCGGGTGCCCTGGTCGCTGTCGTTGTAGCTGTTGGTCATGGTGGGGTGGCTGTGGGCGTTGGCGCCGGTGAGGTAGCCGGGCTCGTCGGCCTGGCCTTCGTAGTGGCGCAGTATCAGGCCCAGGCGGTAGGCCGCGTCATCCGGGGTGTAGAACCACTTGCCGGCCACCGACACGCGGTCCTGGTCGGCGTGGTCGCGGTAGCCGTCGGCCTTCTGGTACGCCAGGAAGTAGTTCTGGGTCCAGTTGGCGCTCTCGATGCCCTTGGCCAGTTGCGTCTCGCGGGTGCCGTAGCTGCCATAGCGCACCCGCGCCTTGGTGTAGTCGCCACCGATGCGCGTGTTGATGTTGACGTTGCCGGCGATGTTGTCCAGGCCGTAGCGCGGGTCGCTGGTGCCGCGCACCACTTCGATGCTGTCGATGTCCAGCGGGAAGACCATGTCCAGGAAGGGCATGTTGCCGTCGTTGCTGTTGCTGGGAATGCCGTCGATCAGCAGCTTCACGGCGTTCACTTCGCCTTCGCCGTTGAAGCCGCGGAAGGAGATCTTGCCGGACGTGGTGCCCTGGTTGAACTCGGTGAGCTCCACGCCGGGCAGGCGGCTGAACAGTTCCCAGCTGTAGGCGACGGGCATTTTTTCCACCACGTCGCCCCCCAGTATATCCACCGAGCTGAGCACGCTGCTGGTGGACAGTGGCCCGGCCTGGGCGCTGTTGACGGTGACGGTGCCCAGGGTCAGGGTCGAGTCCTGGGCGTTGCCGGCGAAGGCGTGGGCGCAGCTGAAGGCGCCGGTGAGCAGCAGGCAGGTGGTGCAGGCGCGGGCAGGCCGCGCCGGGTGAAGGTTGCGCTGAAAAGCCATGGTTCACGGTTCCTGGTGAGCCAAGTAAAAGTCGTGCACGGGCGCGCAGGCCCATGGCGGGCTGCGGTGTGCGGAGCAGATGAGGGGGTACTGCTCAGGTCAGCGGGGAGGCGCGCGGGTTGAGGCTGGGCCAGCGATAGCGGGGCGTTACGCTGGGCACCGTGGGTTGCAGCACCGGGCCCTGGACCACATAGCGCGGCAGGGGCGCGCGCCAGTGGCTGGCGGGCGGCCCGGCCAGGCCGCTGGCACCACAGCAACAGCAGTCGCCGTGGTGCATCTTGTGCGGGTGCGGGTCCAGCACGTCCACCAGGCGGCGAATGTCGTCGTGCATGGCCGCCATGCCCGGCATGCCGCAGTGCTCGGCCGGCATGCTTTCCATCGCCTGCATCTGCTGGGCATGCAGGGGCATGGCCAACAGATTGACCAGCACGGCAAAACAGGCAAGCCAGTGACTGAAGCGGCGGGTAACGCTCATGCGCGGTTCCGATGACGGGGCCGGCATTGTAGCAGCAACGGTCTTTGTGGGAGCTGGCTTGCCAGCGAGCTTTTATGGTCCCAAGAGCTCGCTGGCAAGCCAGCTCCCACAGGATGTAGCGGCCGCAGGCCGCGTCCCAGACGCCGCGGTGCGTCAGGCCCGAGGCTGCGCAACCCAGGCCTGCACGGACGGTCGCTGCCACTGCCTCTGGGCATAACGCTTCAGAGCCGGCGGCACCTCGTCACCGTTCAAAACCAGGCGGTTGAGCATCAGCGCCAGGTCGGTGTCAGCGATCGACCAGTCGCCGAACAGGTGCTCGCGGCCGTCGCCCAGCAGGGCTCCGGCGGCAGCGAACAACTTGTCCCGGCCGGCTTCGGCTTCCGCAGACAAGCGCGCTGCCTTCTGGCCGCAGAACACCACCAGCGTGGAGCGCTCCTGGCGGATGGCCGCCAAATCGCTGCGCAGCCACGCCTGCACCTGCCGCGCCCGGGCACGCGCCTCCAGGGCCTGCGGGTAGACCGGGCGGTCTGAATACAGTTCGTCCAGGTATTCGCAGATGGCCGAGGATTCCGACAGGGCGAAATTGCCGTTCACCAGGGTCGGCACGCGGCGGGTCAGGGACAAGCCGGCGTAGGGCGTGGCGTGTTGCTCAAGCGCGTCCAGGTCAACCGGGTGCACCTCGAACGGCAGGCCTTTTTCCGTCAGCGTGACGAACACCGACATGGCATAGGGGCTGGTGAACTGGGCATCGACATACAGGCGAAGACTCACGGCACGGCTCCTTGATTGGCGGGTGAAGGGGCAGCGTACGGGATGGGCGGCGGGAAATGAAATGAGGGGTTTTCATGGGGGCATTCCGGGGGGGAATTGGGGGGAGGAACCAGTTCTCCGTCAAAGATCGGAAAAGTCCTACTGCAAGCACAGGCCATTCCGTAGAGCCTTTGTATAAACATATGCGTTGAATCCCGCCTATGAAGCGGATATACAATGTATCAACATAAGAGGTGAAGAAATGGAGGCGGTCATGGATGTCAAAATCCAGCAATGGGGTAACAGTGCCGGGCTTCGAGTACCGGCAACCGTGCTCAAGCAACTGGGGATCAGCATGGGCGATACTTTGAGCCTGGATATTCTGGACGGCAATATTGTGTTGACCCCAGCCTCGAAGAAGCCCCGCTATACGCTCGCAGAACTGCTGGATCAGTGCGATAGCACGGCTCCCGAAACAGAGGGTATGGCTGATTGGCATGCCCTGCCGCCTGTAGGGCGCGAAGTATGAGACGCGGCAAGATTGATCGCGGGGACATCATTCGTATCACCTTCAACCCCACCTCTGGACGGGAGCAGCAAGGCGACTCACGGCCCGCCATGGTGTTGTCCCCGGCTGCATTCAATGCGCTGGGCCTGGCGCTGGTGGCACCCATCACCCAAGGAGGAAATTTCTCCCGGGATGCAGGCTTCGCGGTGCCGTTGACGGGAAGCGGCTGTGAGACCCAGGGCGCGGTGTTGGTCAATCAGATTCGTTCAATGGACCTTGAGGCCCGCCAAGCCAAGCGAATCGAAAAGGCGCCGCAAGCGGTGGTAGACGATGCATTGGCCAGGGTTCAGGCCCTGTTGGAATAAGCCACCTGTAGCAGCGGCCGCCAGGCCGCGTCCGGGATACACACCGCTCTCCCGCCCCCCACCCGTAGCCGCTGCCGCAGGCTGCGCTGGCCCTCAGCCACGCTGCAAACCTTCAGCGTACGCCGGGCCCAGCGCAGCCTGGCGGCAGCGTCTACGCTTCAATTCCACCGCGCCCACCACCGCTCTTTCGGCCTTGCCCCTTCCCTGGGTAGCACCCCGGGCATGTCCCGCAACCGCACCCACGGCTCATCGCGCCAATACATCACGCGCAGCGGCTCGCCGCGCCAACTCATGGCCGTCACCGACGGTTGCTCGCAAGGTTCGCCATGGCGCAGCGCGGGAATCACCTCGTGCACCAGCCAGTGGCGTATGCCGCGGTTTTCGGGGATCTGGTTGCGCACGATCAGGGTCAGGGCCCCGCATTCACTCACCAGCAGGTGCTTGCCCCACTGGCCGTCGGCCTTCACCCAGGTGTCGCGGTGCTGGTCGCGTTCCAGGCGGTGCAGGCGGCGTTCGGGGTAGGGCAGCCCCAGCAGGCGGCCCAGGTCTTTGACGCAGAACCAGGCCTGGCCTTCGATCATCAGCGCGCGAAGCGGCCGTTGGTGGCGGAAAAACGTTGTGGCGGTGAACGCGTCCATGGCGATAGCTCCAGGGGGCCAGCGCTGCCACGGGGCGGAAGATGGTGGGTGGCAGCTGCGCGCAGGTTGACGAACCGGTCACGACCGGCAGGCCCGAAGGCCTCCCGCACGCAGCTGCCATAAGGCTTATTTTAGGCATTTTGCCCTCCAATAAGCATTATGGTGCTGCGGGTTTCGTGAATCGGGTCGTCAAACCCGGTCTTCGTTGTTTGAAGACGGTGCGAAGGGTATCGGTGCCTCGGGGCAGTGACAACCGTGAGGATGTAAGGGGAAATTGCGTAGCCGGTGAACGCCGCCTCAACCCGCCGCCAACCGCCCCCGCGCCTGCCACACCCCACCTGCCGCCGTGCACACGAACACCCCAGCCGCTATCGACAACGCCACCGGCAAGCCCACGCTGGACGCTTGCATCAACCCGCCACTGACCACCGGCCCCAGCACGCTGCCCAGGCCGAACAGCAAGCCGGCGCCCGCGTTAGCGGTGACCAGGTCCTGGCCGCGGAAGCGCTCGCCAATCAGCACGATGGCCAGGGTGTAGGTGCCGCCCGCCGCCGCGCCCAGCAGGAACAGCACCGGCCACAGCAGGCTGCCGGCGCCGATCAGCCACGCCAGGCTGGCGCCGATGGCTAGCACGCACACGCCGCAGGCCAGGTGCAGGGCGGCACGCGGCACGCGGTCGGCCAGCCAGCCCAGGGGCAGCTGCAGGCACATGTCGCCCAGCAGGATGACGCTGACCATCAGCGCCGCCTCGGCCGGGGCGATGCCGTTGTCGCTGGCGTACACCGGGAAAAGCGCCAGCACCACGCTGTCGAAGAATGAGAAGAACAGCACGCCCATGCACAGCGTCGGCGCCAGGCGCAGGAAGCCGGCCAGGGAGAAACTGCGGGCGGTGTCTGCTTCGCTGGCGGCGGGGTCGCTGCTGTCCAGGCCCAGAAGGGCCAACCAGGCCAGCACCAGGCTCGCGCTGGCGGTGACGATCACCGCCGGGCCGTCGGTGCCCAGCAGCGAGATCAACAGCGGGCCGAGCATCTGGCTGCCGGTGTAGGCTGTGGTGTACACGGCGATGGACTGGCCGCGGCGCTGGTCGCTGCTCAGTTCATTGATCCAGGCCTCGCTGAGGATGATCACCAGGCCCATGCCCAGCCCCATGCCCAGGCGCAGCGCGGCCAGGCTGTACAGCGAATGGCGCGCCGGTTCCAGCAGCGCCACGCTGACCAGGCACAGGGCCAGGCAGGCCTGGAATAGCTGGCGGCGGTGGAAGCGCCGCGCCAGCCGCGCGCACAGGCTGGCGGCCAGCATCATGCCCACGGCAGGCAGCGCCGAGAGCATGCCGATTTGCGCGGCACTGGCGCCGCCTTCCAGCAGGCGCAGGGCGGTGAGGGGCGCGGTGGCGCCCAGGCAGATGCCGGTCACGGCGGCGACGAACAACAATACAGGCAGGGTCAGGCGATTCATGGGTGGTCCACGCAGGCAAATCAACAGCGCGCGCGCACCTTCGGGCACGCACGCGCAACCGGACGAGCCGCTTCCGTGAGGAACAGGGGCTGGCCGTGGGGATCAGGCGTGGCGGGGCGGGGAGAAGGTGAACGCGAACAGCACGCTGCGGCGGCGGCTCAGGCCGGCGTCGGTGGGGCAGGGTGGCAGTGCCTGGAAGGGGTGGTGGGCACGAAGCATGTGCAAGGCGGTCCGCTGAAACAGGCGCGTACTCTAGGCCAGGCCTGGCCGAACGGTCAACTGTTTGGCCTTGGCGTGGTCCAAGGGGTAACCTTGTTCTCCCTTCTGGCCTGTTCATTCCCATGCTGAAAAATCTCTGGTACGTGGTGCTGCCCTCGGCGCAGCTGACTGATGGCCTGGCGCCGGTGCAACTGCTGGGCCAGCCGTTCGTGGCCTTCCGTGACGAGGCCGGGGTGGCGCGGCTGCTGTCCGACATCTGCGTGCACCGCGGCGGCTCGCTGTCGGCGGGCAGCAAGGTCGGCGCCAGCGTGCAGTGCCCCTACCACGGCTGGCGCTTTGGCGCCGATGGCCGCTGCACGCACATTCCGGCGCAGCCTGACGCGCGCATACCGCTCAAGGCGCGGGTGGACGCCTACCCGACCCTTGAACGCCACGGTTGGGTCTGGGCCTTCATCGGCGACCTGCCCGAGGCCGAACGGCCGCCGCTGCCGGCGCTGGACTGGGTCGACGACCCCAACGTGCGCGTGGTCTCCGGGCATTTCGACTGGGACGCCAGCTGGGACCGGGTCATGGAAAACGGCCTGGATTTTGCCCACGCGCCGTTCGTGCACGGGTCCACCTTCGGCGACCCCGACCACCCGCAAATCGCCTCCTTCGACGTCGAACGCCAGGCCTGGAGCGGCCACGCCCACATGGTCATGCGCCGCGCGGTGCGCAAGGGCTGGCTGCGGCGCCGGCCCACGGGCGAGCACGTGGACGTCACCACCGTGCCCGGCTTCCACTTCTCCGGCCCCTGCGCCACCCTGGAGCTGGCGCCGCGCGCGGGCTGGCGCATCCATATCGTCTCCGCCCACGTGCCGGTGGCCGCCAACCGCACGCGCACCTGGTGGATGATGGGCCGCACCTTCCTGCGCTCGCCGCTGTTCGACCGCCGCACCATCGCCAGCAACCTGCGCATCTTCGAGCAGGACCACGAAGTGCTGCGCAAGGTGCGCCCCGAACGCGTGCCGGACACCTGGCAGCAGGAGGTGTCGGTGAAGTCCGACGGCCTGCAGATCGCCTTCCGCCAGCGCCTGCGCGAGCTGGAACAGCGCGGCTGGCGCATCGACGAGGCGCGCCTGGCCCGCGAGTTCACCGGCCGCACCGCCTGCGTGGTGCCCAGCCCGGCGCGGCGCGAGGGCGGGGCCTGGGCCATCGAGGAAATCCCGCTGCTGGACGTCACCGCCCCGCGTTCGTGATTGTCCTGCGCGCCGCGCTGCAGTAAGGTCGCCGCCGCGCACGGGGCGACGACGAATGAAGGTAGCAAGATGATCGAGTGGTTGATGTACCTGGCGCTGGGCGCCGCCATGGGCACCCTGGGCGGGATTTTCGGCATCGGCGGCGGGCTGATCGCCATTCCGGTGCTGGCGCTGTTCTTCAACCTCGACCAGCAGCAGGCCCAGGGCACGGCGTTGGTGATGGTGGTGCCGAACATCCTGCTGGCCATGTGGCGCTACCACCAGCGCACGCCCATCAACTTCTACCAGGCGCTGCCGCTGGCGGCCGGCGGGCTGGTGTGCGCAGGGCTTGCCTCGATGATTGCCGTGGGCCTTGACCCCAACGCCATGCGCATCGGCTTTGCCGTGTTCATGCTGGTGCTGGCTGCCTACAATTACGCGCAGATGTTCCTGCCCAAGGCCGCCGGTAGCGGCGAGGTGCGCGCCCGCTGGCCGGCACTGCTGGCCCTGGGCGGCGGCAGCGGGGTGCTGGGCGGCTTCTTCGGCGTCGGCGGCTCGGTGCTGGCCACACCGGTGCTCACCAGCGTATTCGGCGCCAGCCAGGTGGCGGCCCAGGCACTGTCCCTGGCGTTGGCAGCGCCCAGCACCGGCATCACCCTGGTCACCTACGCGCTGCACCATCATGTGAACTGGCTGATGGGCATTCCCATGGCGGTGGGCGGGCTGGTCAGCGTCAGCTGGGGCGTGAAGGTTGCCTATCGCTTGCCCGAGCGCACCCTGCGCACGCTGTTCTGCCTGTTCCTGGTGCTGTGTGCCGGCTTGCTGGCATTGAAACACTAGGCAGCGCGGCCCGGCTCTTCGGCAACTGTGCAGAAACTGCGGAGCTTTCGCCCCCACCCTTGTCAGATGGATAGCCGGCAAGGCTAAATCAGCGGCCGCGCCTTTACCTGACCTTCAAGGAACTGCCCGTTGTCTTCCACCTCCACCACGGAAACCGCCGCCACGGCCTCCACCTCACCGCGCTTCTGGCTGCTGGCCTCGCTGCTGGTGGCCATGGTGCTGGCGGCCCTCGACCAGAGCATCGTCGCCACCGCGCTGCCGGTGATCGCCAGTGAAATGAAAGGCATCGAGGGCATGAGCTGGGTGGTGACGCTGTTCATGCTCACCAGCACCATCGGCGCGCCGCTGTACGGCAAGCTCTCGGACCAGTACGGCCAGCGGCCGCTGTTCCTTATCAGCATCGGCGTATTCGTCGGCGCCTCGCTGCTGTGCGGCCTGGCCACCAGCATGACCCAGCTCATCGCCTTCCGCGGCCTGCAGGGGCTGGGCGCCGGCGGGCTGATGACCTTGTCCCAAGTGGTGATCGGCAGCGTGGTGAAACCCTCCGAGCGGGGGCGCTACCAGGGGCTGTTCTCGGCAGCCTTCGCCGTCAGCGCCGCGGCGGGCCCGCTGCTGGGCGGCTTCATCACCACCCAGTGGAGCTGGCGCTGGGTGTTCCTGATCAACATTCCCCTGGGCGCGCTGGCCATCGCCGGGCTGATGATCAACCTGCCGGCCATCAAGCGCCAGGCCGATGTGAAGGTCGACTACCGCGGCGCGGCCGTGCTGTGCGTGGCCACTTCGGCGCTGCTGTTGCTCACCCATTCCTTCTCCCTGGCCGGCCAGGCGGACAGTTTCAGCACCTGGGCCCTGGGCCTGCTGGCATTCTTCGGGTTCGCCCTGCTGTACCGGGTGGAGCACAAGGCGCCGGAGCCGATCATCGACCCGCGCCTGTTCGCCAACCGCCGCTACTCCATCGCCATCGCCGCCATGGCGGCCATGGCCTTCGCCATGATGGGCTCGCTGGTGTTCATGCCGCTGTACTACCAGGCCGTGCTGCACCAGACGCCTACCGAGTCGGGCATCATGACCCTGCCGCAGGTAGTGATGATGGTCATCAGCTCGTTCATCGGCGGCGCCATCTCCACCCGCAAGCAGAACCACGTGGTGCTGCTGTTGCTGGGCGTGGGCCTGGAAGCGGTGGGCCTGTTCATGCTGCTGATCTTTGCCCAGCACAAACTGGGCGCCGGCTACTTCCTGCTGGCCATGGGCGTGCTGGGCTCGGGCATGGGCATCGGCATGCCCAACGCCACGGTCATCGTGCAGAACGCCGTGCCGTTGAAGGTGATGGGCGCGGCCACGGCGGGGCTGTCGTTCTGCCGCTCCCTGGGGGCTGCGCTGGGCGTGGCCGTGGCCGGCGGCATCATGAGCTACACCCTGCGCCGGGAACTGGCCGAGCTGCCGGCGGCGCTGCAAGGCATGTCGCTGACCTTGCCCCAGGGGCTGGGTGCAGTGGCGGGGGCGGATGTGGCGCAATTGACCGAGCTGTACCGCACGGCCATCAGCGCCAGCCTGTTGGCGGGTGGCGCGGTAATGACGGTGGCGTGGCTGTTGGTGCTCAGCCTGGTGCTTTCCCGCGCAACCAAAACCCCACCCCCGTGACGCGGCCTGTGGCCGCTGCTACGGGCGGGCCGCGGTTTGTACCATTGAAAATCGCACCTGCCGGTAATGGTCGGGCGCTGCGACCAATGCGTCACTTCGATAGTCGAATACCCGGCCGTTGACCTTGATCGTGATGCTGTCCTGGCCCTGTTCCGCTTTAACGGCATCATCATCAGCCACCAGGAACGCAGAGGCTTGGGCAAGCTTTTCCAACGTCGCTGCGTCATCCCCCGCGTCCTGCTGCACGTAGTATCGATAGCTGAAGCCGGTCGTCGCGCCTCCACGGTTGTCGCGTGCGCCGTAGAGGAAGGTGCTGTCGCCCAACGGCTGCTTGACCACCAGTTTGTCCAGATGCGGGGCGGTGGGGCGGGTGAGCCATTGCCAGGCGAGGGTGGCGAGCGCCAGCACCAGTAGGACATTGGCAGCGCGTTGCAGGTTTGAACTAGAAGTTTTTCCACTTGGCATACGCAATCCCTTGTTTGATGCAAAGCTGGTCTTGAAGATCATCACCGTACGGCGCGTTGCCCCACCAATGACCCAAGTCGGGATTGGAGGTGCCAGCACGACTCTGCGCAAAACCGGCGGCGCGCAGAAGGACGGTTTCGGAAAAACCGGCGGCCGTTCCGGTGGCGCCATAGTTGAAGTTGCCGAATGCTTCATAATCCCGAGATAGCTGCTTGTAGTCCCACGGCCCCTTATTGCGGACCTGATTGTAGAACCACGAGTAGAGGAAAGCCGAACCGGGCTTCAATACCTGTTTTTTCTGGGCGGCGATGTACAGGTTGGCATCAATGGAAACGCCACGAGGTGATGGGGGAATACGCATGTATCGTCCTGATATGCAGTGCGGCCCGGCATTTTACACGGCGTTTACGCTATCGGATCCTCGGTATGAATAATCAGATAATTCCTACAGATTTTTCGCATACCTATACCCCGTAGCTGCTGCCGCAGGCTGCGCCCGGCCCCTATGCGGTGTCCCTGCTAAACGGTGGCGCCCATGACGCGGCCTGCGGCGGATGGCCGCCCCGCCGCAGCTACATCCTGTGGGAGCTGGCTTGCCAGCGAGCTGTTGGGGCCATAAAAGCTCGCTGGCAAGCCAGCTCCCACAGGTAGTGCCATTGCACCCGTTTGCGTCGCCGCTGCCCCAAAGCGGATGTAGGGTTGCCTCGCGCCGACCAATCCGGGTAAGGTCCGCCCGCCGCTGCATCAGCGGCCCGGGATTGGCGTTCCGGAAAGGAGAAACAACTGAAAAAGCTTGAATGGCTTTCTCGTCGTATTGTTTCGTGAGGATTCTTCCGTGAAATCTGCAACCCAATCGCCAGCCCTTGCCCGCATTCAAAATATCGTTCTACTGCTCGAAAATCTTGATTCTGATTGCTTGAGGGGCGGTGCCGTGCATGCGCTTCTGCTTGAGCAATTGTGCAATTTGCGCGAAGAGTATGTTTCGCACGCCGAAGTACGTTCCCTTGGTTACGTGAAACTGAACGCCGAAGAAAAAACGCTGGTAGAAAACCTGCGCTGGACCCGCCACAAAGGCCGCGACAAGGTGTACCGCCTGGCCGAGCAAATGCGCCTGCAAAAGCCCTGGTAACCCACCGCGTAGCAGCTGCCGCAGGCTGCGTCCGGCCCCGCCGCGGTGTATCCGGTAAACTGTGGCGCCCATGACGCGGCCTGGCGGCCGCTGCTACAGGGCGACGGTTGGTCTATGACATGCCTGGTTGTCTCATGAGTTGGGTTGTTGACGGAGCTACTGATGCCTCGCAAAGAAAAATCCCTCCCTAGTGAAACCCAGATCGCCGTTCAGGAGGCTCGAATTCCTGACATCGCTATCAAGGCTTTCAGCAACGCATTCAGGGCCGCCATGGCTCAGGGTGCCAGTGTGCTGGTGGCCAAAGATGGCGAGTTGATGGAGGTTTCCGAAAGCTCGCGCACGTCTATTCGGTCGCTGGGTGAGTACGGGCATCTGAAAAGCGGCACCAAGCTCCAGATTCGCAAGCGAGAAGATCGGGTGAATTCTTCGCTCCCTTAACCTGTAGGCGGACGCAATATTGGTGTCCAACAGGGCTTACATATTCGACCGATATCCAGCCTCCGTGGTTTGACGCATATGTGGTAAACAAGTTGGTCTGACAGCCAGCGCCCATGACGCGGCCTTGCGGCCGCTGCTACAGGGCGGAACGTTACGCATCGCGCAACAAATCCTCCGCATCCAGCAACCGGAACAATATCTCCGGCCTCTGCACCAACGCCCGCCGTATTGCCGCCGGTATCGCCTCGCGCGTTTTGCGGCACAGCCCCGGCTGTTCGTCGAATTCGATCAGCAAGCCGCGCGCGCTGCGCACTTCGTTGTGGCTGGGGCGGATGCGCACGCGGATGCCCAGCAACTCGTGCATGCGCCCGCACAGGCGCTGCAGGTCTTCGAAGCTTTGCAGGCTTTCCAGGCGCTCGAGCAGTTTGCGTTCCTCGAAGCGGGTGAGTTGCAGGATGCGCAGGTCGGCGCCGGGGTCGGCCAGCAGCTGGCCGTGCCCGCAGTTGCAGGCGGCCGGGGGGCAGGGCTGGCGGATCGGGACAGGGCTGGTCATGGCTCCAGCATAGCGGCTTGCACAAAACTGCGGAATGCTTGCTTCATCGTCCGGTTATAGCACGTCGGTCCAATAAACCGAGGCCTGCACTGCTAGAGTTCTAGACTTGCAAATCGTACTGCCCGGCCAACGTAGCCCGGCAGGCGCCACCGTGATCGCTGTAATGAGGAAACACCATGCACACCTTGACCATCAATGGGCAGGCGCATGACGTCGACGTGCCCGACGACATGCCCCTGCTGTGGGTACTGCGCGATGTGCTGGGCATGACCGGCACCAAGTACGGCTGCGGCATCGCCCAGTGCGGCGTGTGCACGGTGCACCTGGACGGCCAGGCGGTGCGTTCCTGCGTGCTGCCGGTGAGCGCAGTGCAAGGCCATGCCATCACTACCATCGAGGGCGTCGGCGAGACGCCGGTGGGCGCGCAGTTGCAGCAGGCCTGGCTTGAGCACGAAGTGGTGCAGTGCGGCTACTGCCAGCCGGGGCAGATCATGGCCGCGGCGGCGCTGCTGCACAACCACCCCAAGGCGGACGACGAGCAGATCGTCACGGCGATGAGCGGCAACCTGTGCCGCTGCGCCACCTACACGCGCATTCGTGCCGCGATCAAAAGCGTCAGCCAGGCCTGAGGGTAACCCATGAACTCTGCAAAATTCCCCGGCCCCGACCTGTCGCGCCGTGGCCTGCTCAAGGGCAGCGCGCTGACCCTGGGCGGCCTGGTGCTCAGCACCTGGCTGCCACCGCTGGTGGCCCGCTCCGCCGCGGCTGAAGCGGTGGCGCCCGGGCGCCCCGGTGCCACCCAGTTCGAAGGCTTCGGCGCCTTCGTACAGATCGGCGAGGACGGCCGCGTGCGCGTCATTTCGCCGAAGATCGAAATGGGCCAGGGCGCCCAGACCGGCATCGCGATGATGGTCGCCGAAGAGCTGGAAGTGGGCCTGGACCAGGTGCAGATCCAGGAAGCGCCACCCAATGGCGCGCTGTACACCGACACCATCCTGCAGTTCCAGGCCACCGGTGGCTCGTCGTCCACGCGCTACACCTGGGAGCCGCTGCGCAAGGCCGGCGCCACCGCGCGCATCCTGCTGACCCAGGCCGCCGCCATTCGCTGGAAGGTCGCCCCCAGCCAGTGCCGCGCCGAACACGGCCAGATCCACGGCCCCCAAGGCCAGGTGGCCGGCTACGGCGAGCTGGCCAACGCCGCCGCGCAACTGCCGTTGCCCACCGACGTGCCGCTCAAGGCCATCGGCGACTTCAAGCTGCTGGGCACCCCGGCCCGGCGCCTCGACACCCCCGACAAGGTCACCGGCAAGGCGCAGTTCACCATCGACCTGCACGTGCCGGGCATGCGCATCGCCTCGACCCTGACCTGCCCGGTGCACGGCGGCACGCTGAAAGCGCTGGACGAAGGCGACGCGCGCAAGGTGCCCGGCGTGCATGACATCATCAAGCTGAGCAACGCCGTGGCCGTTATCGGCGACCACTTCTGGGCCTGCCAGCAAGGCCTCAAGGCCCTGCGCATCGACTGGGACTACGGCCCTAACGGCGAAGGCCATTCGGCGCTGCTGGACAAGGCCTTGCTGGACGCCAGCGGCCGCGACGGCGTGGTCGCCCACACCAGTGGCGACATCGCCCAGGCCCTGGGTTCGGCCAGCAGCCGCTTCGAGGCGGTGTACCAGCAGCCGTTCCTCTCGCACTCGCCGCTGGAGCCCATGGGCTGCGTGGCCCACGTGCGCGCCGACGCCTGCGAACTGTGGGTGGGCACCCAGGCGCCGGTGTTCGCGCAGATGGGCGCGGCGAAAATCAGCGGCCTGCCCCAGGACAAAGTGATCATCCACAACCAGCTGATCGGCGGCGCCTTTGGCCGCCGGCTGGAGTCGGACTTCATCTTCCAGGCCGTGGACATCGCCCGCCAGGTCGACTACCCGATCAAGCTGGTGTGGAGCCGTGAAGAGGACATGACCCACGACCTGTACCGCCCGCACTACGTCGACCGCATCAACGCCGCGCTGGACGACGACGGCCGGCCCCAGGGCTGGGACCACCGCATTGCCGGCGCCTCGGTGATCGCCGCCTTCGTCGGCGCGTTGCCGCCCAGTGGCGTCGATGCCGACGCGGTGGAGGTGGCCATCGAGCCCATCTACCAGCTGCCGCACCTGCAGGTGCGCTACATCCGCGAAGACCCGAAAACCATCCCCGTGTCCTGGTGGCGCGGCGTGGGGCCGTTGCGTAGCACCTATGTGCTGGAGTCGTTCGTGGACGAGCTGGCGCACCGCGCCAAGGCCGACCCGGTGGCCTACCGCGCGGGGCTGATCAGCACGCAGCCGCGGGCGCTGGCGGTGCTCAAGCGCGCCGCCGAGCTGAGCGACTGGCACACGCCGTTGCCCAAGGGGCAGGGGCGCGGCATTGCCGTGACCGCCGTGTTCGGCAGCTTCATCGCCACCGTGGTCGAACTGGAAATGCAGGGTGAGCGCGCCATCAAGATCAAGCGCCTGGTGTCGGTGATCGACTGCGGCTTCGTCAACAACCCCACCTCGGTGACCTCGCAGGTGGAGGGCGGCACGCTGTTCGGCCTGTCGGCGGCGCTGTTCAACGAGATCCTGGTGGAAAACGGCCGGGTGCAGCAAAACAACTTCAACGCCTACCGGCAGATCCGCATGAGCGACGCGCCGCCGGTTGAAGTGCACCTGATGCCCAGCCTGGAAAGCCCCGGTGGCGTCGGCGAGACCGGCGCGGTGCCGGTGGCGGCGGCCCTGGTCAACGCCTTGCACGCAGCGTCCAACGCCCGCGTGCGCCGCTTGCCCCTGAGCCGTTCCGGCTACTACACCGTTTGAGGATGGCTGACATGACGTTTATCAAGATTGCCCTGGCCGCCACCCTGGCCGTGCTGGGGGCCAACGCCCTGGCCGCCGACCCGCAGTTGATCGCCAAGGGCGAATACCTGACCCGCGCCGCCGACTGCGAGGCCTGCCACACCACCCCCGGCGGCAAGCCGTTCACCGGCGGCCTGGCGTTCCAGCTGCCGTTCGGCACCCTGTACTCGCCCAACATCACCGCCGACGCCGCCACCGGCATCGGCAGCTGGAGCGACGACGACTTTGTCAGCGCCCTGCAGAAAGGCGTGGGCAAGGAAGGCAAGCATTATTACCCGGCGTTCCCCTACACCTCGTACACGCTGATGCCGCGCGAGGACATCCTGGCGATCAAGGCGTACCTCACCAGCCTGCCGGCGGTGAACCAGCCGCCGAAGGAAAACAGCATCGGCTTCCCGTTCAACCAGCGCTGGGGCATGGCCCTGTGGAACCTGGTGTTCGCCGACGACAAGCGCTTCACGCCGGACCCTGCGCAGTCCGCCGAGTGGAACCGTGGCGCCTACCTGGTGCAGGGCCCCGGCCACTGTGGCGAGTGCCATTCGCCGCGCAACCTGGCCCAGGCGGTGGACACCAGCAAGTCCCTGGCCGGCGCAACCATCGGCAACTGGCAGGCCTACAACATCAGCGCCGACAAGCGCTATGGCGTGGGCAGCTGGCCCCAGGACGTGCTGACCCGCTACCTGGCCACCGGCGAGGCGCCCGGCTACGCCATGGCCGGCGGGCCGATGAGCGACGTGGTGGAGCACAGCCTGCGCTTCCTCACCCCCGATGACATCAAGGCCGTGGCGGTGTACCTGCAGGGCTCGCCGGCCCGTGCCGAGGGCATTGCGCGGCCAGCGGTGGCGGTCAACGACGGGCCGTTGCCGCCGGGCGATGGCCTGGGCCGCAAGGTGTTCGTCGACGCCTGCGCCGGCTGCCACCGCCTGGACGGGCAGGGCAACCAGACTGGCGTTGCGACCCTCACCGGGCTCAAGTCGCTGAACGATCCGGCGGGCACCAACGTCGTTGCCGTGTTGCTGGCCGGGCACTATCCGTTCACGTTCGGGTCGCAACAGAAGATGCCTGATTTTGCCCAGGCCTACAGCAACCAGGAGTTGGCCGCCGTGAGTACCTTCGTCTTGCGCCGCTTTGGCGAAACCGATGCCCGCATCACCGCCCAGCAAGTGGGTCGGAGCCGTGCCAGTGCACTGCATTGATGAGCTGCTGGGCGCCCTGGATGACGGCGCCGAGGCGGTGCTGGCCACCGTCGTCAAGGTTCAGGGTTCGGCCTACCGCCGGCCGGGCGCGCGCATGCTCATCCCCCAGGTGGGCGACCCGCGCGGCACGGTCAGCGGCGGTTGCCTGGAAAACGAGGTGGCGCGCAAGGCCTGGTGGCTGAGCGAACAGGGGCCCAAGGTGGTGGCCTACAGCACGGCAGCCGATGAAGACGACCCGCTGGACGAGGCCGCGTTCAGTTTCGGCCTGGGCTGCAACGGCACGGTGTTCGTGCTGATGGAGCGCGTGCAGCACGACTCGCTGCTGATGCGCACCCTGCGCCGGGTGCGCGACCGTGGCGAGGCCTGCGCCCTGGCCACGGTGATCGCCAGCGACGGGCCGTTGCCGGTCGGCGCGCGCAGCGTGCCGGGCAGCGAAGGTTGGCCGCAGGCGTTGAATGATCAGGTGCAGCAGGGGCTTGCCTGCGTGCTGCAGCAGGGCAAGTCGGCGCTGCGCCGTTACCGTGGCGAGTGGGGTGAAGTCGAGGTGTTCCTGGAATACCTGGCCCCGGCGCGCCGGCTGGTGGTATTCGGCGCCGGCCACGACGTGCAGCCGCTGGTGCGCATGGCCGACCTGCTGGGCTGGAAGGTCACGGTGGTGGACGGCCGCTCGCATTTCGCCCGCCCCGAGCGTTTCCCCCAGGCCCAGGCGGTGCTGTGCGCCCAGGCGCGCGAGCCGTTGCCGGCCAGCGTGCAGTTGAACGGCGCCGCCGTGGCCGTCATGACCCACAGCCTGACCCAGGACTTCCATTGGTTGCAGGCGGCGCTGGGCAGCGGTGCGGCGTACATCGGCCAGCTGGGCCCACGGGACCGCACCGAGCGGCTGCTGGCGGACATGGACGCCGCGCACCTGCCCGCGCTGGACCGCCTGCATTACCCCATGGGCCTGGACCTGGGCGGCGACAACCCGGAAAGCGTGGCCATGGCCATCCTGGCCGAGATAGCCGCGGTGTTCAATGGCCGCGCCGGCGGGCCGTTGAAGGCGCGCCAGCAGGGCATTCATGACGTCGAGCCGTCAGTGCTGCACGGCGCCCAATCAGGCGTCGGCGACCTTGGTGGCGTGGAACGAGCAGATCTGCCAGTCAGCGCCGGTGCGGCGCCAGACCTGCGTGGTGAAACCGCCTGACGCCACGCTGTGCTCGCCGCCGCGTTTCTGCAGGGTGTTGGCGTGGGGGCCGGTCATGATCGCCAGGTCATCACCGGCGAAGCGCACCTGCAGCGGGCCGCGCTCCACACTCAGGTAGCGCACCACGTCTTGCGCGTAGGCCAGGTACTGGGCCTTGTCGTGGACCAGGCCGGTGGTGTGCACGTACACCAGGTCGTCGGCGAACAGCCGTGCCACTTGGGCGTGGTCGTCCTGTACCAGGGCGCGGCTGCGCTCGGCTTCCAGGGCCAGCAGATGGGCGTGGGTTTCGGTGTGGGTAAGCGTCAAGGCAGTGCCCTCGCAAGGTGGTTGGGGGAGGGGGCATTCTAGGAAGGCAGGGGCCCTGGGCGCTCATCGTGTTTGCCGATGGCAGGCAGTGGCCGCGGCGATGGCCGGCGCATTCATTCACGTTACAAGCGCTCGGCTGCTTGATAGCATTGCGCCGCCATTGGCTAGACAAGGACGGGCGGGGATGAGCAAGGCGTTATTCGTGCTGCTGGCGCTGGCCGCGCCTTCGGTGTTCGCGGCCACCTACAAATGCGTTGCCCCGGATGGCGCGGTGGCCTTTGCCGCCACGCCCTGCGCGCCGGGCGCGGGCGAAAGCACCTTCGTGCCCCCCGCCGGCGGCAACGACCCGGCGGCAGCCGCCCGCCAGCGCACGGCCGCCGCCCCGGCGCGGGTGGTGCTGGTGCGCACGGTCATCACCCACCAGGAACACATCACCTGGACCGTGCGCCACACCCGCGCCGCGCCGCCGCCCAGCGTCATTCCCTGACGCCCCTGACGCCCCTGACGCCCCTGACGCCCCTGACGCGGCCTCCGGCCGCTGCTACGGGAACCGCGCGATCGGCGGGGTGCGCGCGTCCTTGTAGCAGCGGCCGCAGGCCGCGTCTGGAATCAGCGCTCGGACACGTCGATCCAGATGGTCTTGATCTCGGTGTACTGGTCGTGCGCCCACACCGACTTGTCGCGCCCGCCGAACCCCGACTCCTTGTAGCCGCCAAACGGCGTGGAGGCGTCGCCTTCGCCGAAGCAGTTGACGGTGACGATGCCGGCGCGAATCTCGCGTGACAGCTTGATGGCGTTGCGCAGGTTGTCGGTGTACACCGACGCCGCCAGGCCGTACACGGTGTCGTTGGCCAGGGCGATGGCCTGGTCGATGGTCTTGAAGGTGGTCACCGCCAGCACCGGCCCGAAAATCTCCTCCTGGAACAGGCGGCTGTCGGCTGGCACGCCGTCCACCACCGTGGGCTGCACGTACACGCCTTGCTCGGTCTGGCCGCCCACGCGCACCTGCAGTTGTTCCACGCGCGCCTGTTCAAGGTAGGAGGCCACCTTGTCGAAATGCGCCTTGCTGACCATGGCGCCCAGGCGGTTGTCCGGGTCCAGCGGGTCGCCCAGTTGCCATTCGCGCAGGTGCACGGCGATGCGTTCGAGCAAATCGTCCTTGATGTCTTCGTTGACGATCAGCCGCGAGGACGCCGAGCAGTTCTCGCCCATGTTCCAGAACGCGCCGTTGACCACGTGGCTGGCCACCAGGTCCAGGTCCTCGACGTCGCTCATGACCACGGCCGGGTTCTTGCCGCCGCACTCCAGCACGATGCGCTTGAGGTTGGAGTCAGCGGCGTAGTGCAGGAAGCGGCGGCCGGTGGCGGTGGAGCCGGTGAAGCTGACCATGGCCACGTCCATGTGCCGGCCCAGCGGTTCGCCCACTTCCTGGCCGCCGCCGGGCAGCACGTTGAACACGCCTGCCGGCACGCCGGCCGCGAAGGCCAGCTCGGCCACGCGCAAGGCGGTGAGGGTGGTCTCGGTGGCTGGCTTGACCACGATGGAGCAGCCGGCCGCCAGCGACGGGCCGATTTTCCACGCCAGCATCAGCAGCGGGAAGTTCCACGGCAGCACCAGGCCGACCACACCGATGGCTTCGCGCACCACCAGGGTCAGGGCGTCGTTGCCCACCGGGGCGGTGTTGTCGTAGATTTTGTCGATCAACTCGGCGTGCCAGCGGATCATGTGAATGGTTTCCGGCACGTCGATCAGCGCGCATTCGCGCACCGGCTTGCCGCTGTCCAGGCTCTCCATCACCGCCAGTTCGTCTGCGTGCTGTTCCAGCAGATCAGCGAAGCGCAGCAGCACCTTCTTGCGCGCGCCGGGCGAAAGCTTGCTCCAGCGGCCATCCTCGAAGGCGGCCTTGGCCACCGCCACGGCGTGGTCGACGTCGCTGCTGTCACAGGCCACGACGTGCGCCAACACTTTATCGGTAGCCGGGTTGGTGGTGGCGAAAGTCTTGCCCGAGCGCGACGCATAGGGCGCGCCGTCAACGAACGCCTGCGTCGGCAGCACCAGGGTTTCAGCGATGGCCGCGTATTCGGCCTTGCTCAGCAACGTGCTCATTGCACACCTCCGGTGATCTGCGCCACTTCGCGCTTGAGGTCAGTGATGACGTTCTTCAGCGCCTGCTTCTCTTCAGCCGTCATGGCCTGCAGCGGTGCGCGCACGCCGCCGGTGCTCTGGCCGTTGAGCTCGCAGCCGTACTTGATCGACTGCACGAACTTGCCGCTTTCGAGGAAATCCATCAGCGGCATGAACGCCGACATGATCCTGCGGCCCTTGTCGAAGTCCTTCTCCACCACGCAGGCCTCGTACAGCGCCACGTGCTCGCGCGGAATGAAGTTGGAACCGGCGCACACCCAGCTGCGCGCGCCCCAGGCGAAGAACTCCAGGGCCTGGTCGTCCCAGCCGCAGGACAGGGCGATGTTGGGGTAGTTACGCGCCAGGAAGTGCAGCTGCGCCGGGTCGCCGGAGCTTTCCTTGATGGCCACCACGTTCTTCACCTGCTTGATGGCGGCGAAGTAGGCGGCGCCCATGCTCACGCCCATGCGCGCCGGGTAGTTGTACAGCATGATCGGCAGGTTCGCGGCGCGGTCCACGGCCTGCAGGTGCGCGGCGTTCTCCAGCTCGGTGGGCAGGGCGTAGGGCGGCGAACCCACCAGGATGGCGTCGGCCTTGATCTCGCGGGCGGCCTGGGCGTAGGCCACCGAGTCTTCGGTGCGGATGGCGCCGGTGCCGATCACCAGCGGCAGGCGGTTGCCGATCACGGCCTTGGCGTGGGTGGCCAGGTCCAGGCGCTCCTGGGCGGTGTGGGCGTAATACTCGCCGGTGGAGCCGCCGATGATGATGCCGTGCACCTTGGCCTCGATCAGGTATTCAAGGGTCTCGGCAAAGGCGTGGCGGTCGATCTGGCCGTCGGCGGTCAGCGCGGTGATGGCCGGGGTATAGATGCCTTCGAATTTCATGCGTGGTTCTCCTAGATAAGGGGCAGCAGGTTCAATTACCCAGCGCCGCGGCGTCGCGCAGGCTCAGGGAACGGGTTTCAGGGGCCATGGCCCAGGCAGCCACAAGGCCCACCAGGGTCACGGCGGCGGCTACATACATGGTGTGGCCGATGCCAATGCCTTGCAGCGAGAGGGGCACCAGGTAGGTGCCCACCGCCGCGCCAACCCGCGACAGCGAGGTACCGATGCCCACGGCAACGGCACGGATTTCCGTGGGGAACAGCTCGTTGGGGTACACCAGTTGCAGCACCTGGGCGCCGCCGATGAACAGCGCGTAGGCGCCGAACAGGGCCAGCACCAGCAGTTCGTTGCCATCGGGGAACAGCCCCAGCAGCAACAGCGCCAGGCCCGACCAGAGGAAGCTGTGAATGAGCATGCTGCGCCGGCCCATGACGTTGATCAGCTGGCTGGCGAAAATGCAGCCGATGACGAACAGCAGGGTGATGGCGATGGAGCCGAACGCCGCCCAGTCGCCCTTCAGGTGCAGGGCTTCGAGCACCTTGGGCGCGAAGGCGTACACGGCGAACACGGGAATGATCGAGCACGACCAGAACAGCGTGACGAACACCAGGCGCTTGGCGTAGCCGCTCATCAGCAGCCCCCAGAACGTGGTGCAGGCAAGCTCGGCCTGTTCCGGTAGGTTGGCCAGGCTGAACTGCGGGCCGTACACGCCCTTGATGACCTGTTCAGCCTCGGCGGCGCGGCCCTTGCTCAACAGCCAGCGCGGCGACTCAGGGGTGCCCAGCCGCAGCAGCAACAGCCCCAGGCCGATGGCGGCGGCGCTGGCCAGCACGTAGCGCCAGGCGTCATCACCGCCCAGGTTGATCAGGGTGTTGCCGACGATGTAGGCGAACGCGGCGCCGGCAAACCACAGGATGGTCAGCGCCGCCAGCCGCGGGCCGCGGTACTTGCGCGGCAGGAATTCCACCAACAGCGCGGTGGCCACCGGGTACTCGATGCCCACGGCCAGGCCGATGATAAAACGGCACAAGAATAGCGCGGACGCGGACTCTACCCACAGCTGCGCCAGGGAACAGGCAATAAATAACAGCGGGCCAATAAAATAAACTTTCTTGCGGCCCAGGCGATCCGTGAGGACACCCCCGAAGAAACCACCAAAGAACACGCCGATTAATGCCGAGGCGGCAATCATGCCTTGCCAGAATTCGGTAAGTTGCAACGCCGCGGACATTTGCAACATGGCAATGCCGATAATACTCAGTACATAACCGTCGACGAAAGAACCACCGCCGGAACGCAGGGTAAGTTTGCGGTGAAAGGCATTGAGCGGGACATCTTCAATGCAACAGTTGGAAGGTTTCATTGTTGTCTCCTCTGTCGCGCGGTACAACGTGACCGCGCGGTCTCTGCGGGAGCTGGCTTGCCAGCGAGTTTTGGCAGTTGTTCAATAGCTCGCTGGCAAACCAGCTCCCACAAGGGGCGTTGTTGTTATTGTTGGTGCAAGAGTGTCGAAAACAGGTGAGGGGGTAATCAGCTCTCCTGGCCGGCGCGGTATTGGCCCCAGGCCAGGTTCATGTTCACCCCGGCCGACAGCAGCGGCTGCGGCGGGTTCTGGCTGGGGCCGGGGGCGGCCAGCAGGAAGTCGGTGAGGTGGCTGCGCTCGCCCGCCAGCCAGTCGGCCAGCAAAGTGCCGGTGACGGTGCCGCGGGTAACCCCCAGGCCGTTGCAGCACAACGCCCCGTAGACGTTGGGCGCCAGTTGGCCAAAGTGCGCCATGTGATTGCGCGACAGGCTCAGCGAGCCGCCCCAGGTGTACTCGAAGCCCACGTCCGGCAGCATCGGGAAGCGCTTGGCGAACGACGCCCGGTGGCGTTTGGCGAACAGCTGCAGGTACTTCTGCCGGCTGGCGCCATCGGGGTTGAAGCTGAAGCTGTTGCGCACCAGCAGGCGGTTGTCGACGGTACGGCGCAGGGTGGTGCCGAACGGGTCGGCGGGTATCACCCCCCAGAAGGGCTTGCCGCCCAGGCGTGCCTGCTCGTCCACCGTCAATGGGCGGGTAAGGCTTGCGTAAGTGAAGATCGGCAGCATGCGCCCTTTCAGGAAGCCGAAGCTCATGCCAAAGGCGTTGTTGGTCAGCACCAGCTTGTCGGCCAGGATGCTGCCGCCTGCATGCACCAGGCGCGTCTGGGCGCCGTATTCCACCTGGGTGATGGGCGTGTTTTCGTACAGGGTGACGTTGCCCGGCAGGCTGTCGGCCAGGCCTTTCACCAGGGCGGCGGGCTGCACCAGGGCGGTGCCGGGGGTGAACAGCGCCTGGCGGTAGAAGCCGGTGCCGATGTGCCCGGGCAGGTCCTGCCCGGCGATCACCTCGTAGGATTGGCCCAGCTTGTCCAGGCCCCGGCGGTAGGCGTCCAGCACGGCGATGCCGCGGTCTTCGATGGCGGCCTGGTACTTGCCGCATTCGCGCAACTGGCAGTCGATGCCGTGTTCTTTCACCAGCGCCTTGAGTATCGACTGGCCTTGCAGGTTCAGCGCCAGGCTCATCTTCGCCGTGGCGATGTCACCGATGTAGTCGTCGGCGCCGATGTCGTGGGGCAGGTCGATGGCGAAGCCGGCGTTGCGCCCCGAACTGCCGTAGCCCACCTGCTGGGCTTCCACCAGCACGATCTCTTCGTCAGGAAAACGCCTGGCCAACTGCCGCGCCGCGGCAAGCCCGGTGAAGCCTGCGCCTATCACCACCCAGCGCGCCGTGCGGTGGCCCACGTGGGCAGGGCGCGGCGTGCGCGGTGGGGCCAGGTGGAACCAGCCGCACGTGGAATCATCTGCGGGAATATGCGTGACCTTTGCCATTTCAACGACCCGGTTTTTTTTAATTGTCGAACCGGTGGCTGTTCACACCGGCGTCACATGCCTGAGCTAAAAATACTATGTGTATACATCGTGTCGACACACTATAGGGCAGGTTTTATCGGGGTGTCTAGAGGCCCCGATTTATCCGTTTGAAGGGCTTTGAAAAGCGTCCGCAATGGCCGTTTTTTTCCACAAAGCCCTTATGCCACGGGCGTTTGCGGGTATATTGGCGCAGCAAATTTCACTGCGGCGAGCGGCCGCAGGTGGCAAGCGCTGCCTTCGCACTGTTCCAAAAACGACAGCCTTGTTTCCTGTTAACGACCAGGCCTTTTGCTAGCCATGTGCGCAAAGGCTTGAACCGCAAGGCTTTGGCCCCGACAATGAAAAAATCTCAGGTGTTCACGGTGTATACATCGTGAATACAACCCGTTGACCGATCCCCGTCGCCGTGCGAGTCTGGCTCCATAAGCCGGCCGCTGTTGACGAAAACAGCCCTTGGAGGTCGTTTGTGAAAAGCGGCAAGAACAGTTTGTACGACGACTTGAAGCGTCAGATCCTGACCATGGAACTGGACCCCGACGAGGTGCTGGACGAGGTGGGCCTGAGCGAGCGCTATGGGTTGTCCCGAACCCCGGTGCGCGAAGTGTTCCGCCGCCTGGCAGGCGAGGGTTACATTGATATTCAGGAAAACCGCGGTGCGCGGGTAATCGCCATGAACTACGCCACCCTGCGCAACTTCTTCCTGGTGGCGCCCATGATCTACGCGGCCATTGGCCGTTTGGCAGTGAACAACTTCCGGCCTAAACAACTGGAAGACCTGAAACAGACCCAGTTCCGCTTCCGCCAGGCCACACTGGCCAAAGACCCGCTGGGCATGGTGCTGGAGAACAATCGCTTTCACGAGATCATGGGCGAGATGGCCGGCAACCAGTACCTGGAGCCCAGCCTGGGGCGGCTGCTGATTGACCACGCACGCATCGGCCATACCTTTTACCGGCCGCGCGACCCGGACATGGAGCGGCGCCTGGACTTGTCGGTGGAGCACCACGACCAGTTCATCGAGGCCATCGGCAAACATGACGAAGGTGCCGTAGTGGACCTGGTGTTCGAACACTGGGAGTTGTCGCGGGAAAACATGGAAATATTCATTGCGCCGCAAGGGCTCGATGTCAATGGCCTCGGCGAACTACCCCGCGGTTCGAACTCCGAAAAGTGGTCGTGAACGGCCGCTGTTGAATAACCGGCGCCTGGGTTAACTGCCCGCGCCGGCTTATATATAAACATTGAAACAACGCAAAGGCGTACGGTAGCCGGCTGCGCGAAATTCGAGGTGCAACTTAAAGTAACGACCGCACGCAACGTGTGCGGAGCGATGGCGTGTGGCTTTAACAAACTCAACCCTGTGTTTTTTATTGCGTACTACGAGGTCAGTCATGAAGAAGATGTGGAAAGCACTGTGCGCGGCAACCCTGGCAACGATGGTGATGTTGCCGGTACACGCCGAGGAAAAGACCATCACCATGGGGACACTGTCCTGGGAAGACCTGACGCCCATTACCGGTATTACCAAGAAAGTGCTGGAAGACTCCGGTTATACCGTGAAAGTGGTGGAGTTCTCGGAGTGGGGCATTGCCTACGCCGCCCTGGGCAAAGGTGATATTCAGGTACTGGCTTCGCAGATCGACTACGCGGCCTATGACTACTGGAACAAGAACAAGAGCCGCCTGGAAAAACTCTCGCCGGTGTCCCACGGCCTGTACCAGGCCATCGCCGTGCCCAAGTACGTGCCCATCGATTCGCTGGACCAACTCAACGACAACGCCGACAAACTGGGCGGCAAGATCATCGGCATCGAGCCCGGTTCGGGCCTGATGAGCGACGCCACCAAGGCGGTCAGCGAATACGGCATCAAGCTGCAACTGGTGGAAGGCAGCACCGCGGCCATGACCGCCGCGCTGAAGTCCGCCGTGGACCGCAAGGAACCCATCGCCGTCACCGTGTGGGAGCCATCGTGGATGGCGCAGAAGTTCGACCTCAAATTCCTCAAGGACCCCAAAGGCGTGTTCCCGCCGCCACAAGGCTACTACTGGATCGGCCACAAGGGCTTCTCGGCTGAGTACCCCCACGCCCGTGAGCTGATGGCCAGCGTCTTCGTGCCGGTGGCCGACATCACCGCCATCAACGGCGAGGTGAAGGACGGCAAGACCATGGAACAGGCCATCCAGGGCTGGACCGCCAGCCACGGCGAACTGCTCAAGCGCTGGGAAAACGTAAAACAACAATAAGCCTCGACACTGCTGTGCCACTGCCGAACTTGGATTAATTAGAAAAACCAGCGAAAAACTGGTTCGACGGGTTCCGAAATGACAATGTCCAACGCAAACGCCAATGAAGTGCTGATCGATTGCCAGTCCCTGTGGAAAATCTTTGGCCAGAACGCCCCTGCCGCCATGAAGGCGGTGGTGGACAAAGGCCTGAGCAAGACTCAGGTGCTGCAACAGTTCAGCTGTGTGGTCGGGGTCTCCGACGTTAGCCTGCAGGTGCGCCGGGGCGAGATCTTCTGCATCATGGGCCTGTCCGGCAGTGGCAAATCCACGCTGATCCGCTTGTTGAACAAACTGATTACCCCCAGCGCCGGCAAGGTGGTGGTGAAGGGCCAGGACCTGTCCACCCTCAACCCCACCCAGCTGCGCCAGGTGCGCGCCCGCCACATCGGCATGGTGTTCCAGAGCGTGGCGCTGCTGCCCAACCGCACGGTGCTGGAAAACACCGCCTTCGGCCTGGAAGTGCAGGGCGTGGGCAAGGCCGAGCGCTACCAGGTGGCCGAGCGCGCGCTGGCCAAGGTCGGCCTCACCGACTGGGCCCAGCGCTACCCCAATGAACTGTCCGGCGGCATGCAGCAGCGCGTGGGCCTGGCCCGGGCGATCACCGCCGACCCGGAAATCATCCTCATGGACGAGCCCTTCAGCGCCCTCGACCCGCTGATCCGCCGCCAGCTGCAGGACGAGTTCCGCCAGCTGACCAAGGACCTGGGCAAGTCGGCGGTGTTCATCACCCACGACCTCGACGAGGCCATCCGCATCGGCGACCGCATCGCCATCATGAAGGACGGTGTGATCATTCAGGTGGGTACCGCCGAGGACATCGTCCTCAACCCCGCCGATGACTACGTCGCCGAGTTCGTCGCCGGCATCTCGCGCTTGCACCTGGTAAAGGCGCACTCGGTGATGACCCCGGTGGCCGCCTACAGCGCCGCGCATCCGGGCAGCGACCTGTCGCGCCTGAGCAAAACCACGGTCGAGGCCGACATCGACGAGCTGATCGGCCTGATCATGACCTCGGACCGCGACGCCCTGGCCGTCACCGACAAGGGCGCCATCGTCGGCATCATCACCCCGCGCGACCTGTTGCGCGGCGTGCAGGGCTTGCCCAACGACTTCACCCAGGATGTGCCTGAGGCTGCGGTGGAGCGTGCCCAATGAGCCTGGCCAGCGTTGCCTTGCCCGATTTCGCCCAACCCTTCGACGACCGCGTCGACGCCGGCCTGCAATGGCTGTCGGACCACGGCGCCGACTGGTTCGACCTGGCCAACGCCGGGCTCAAGAGCCTGTTCCAGGCCGTGCTGTGGCTGGTGGCCTGGCCGCCGTGCTACGTGATTGCCCTGTTGATCGCGCTGCTGGGCTGGCGTTTGGTCGGCCGGCGCTTTGCGCTGCTGGCGTTCGTCGCGCTGCTGGGCTGCAACCTGATCGGCCTGTGGCCGGAAACCACCAGCACCCTGGCCCTGGTGCTGACCGCCACGGTGCTGGCGCTGGTGGTGGGCATTCCCCTGGGCGTGGCTGCCGGCCTGGCGCCGCGCCTGGACCGGCTGGTGGACCCGTGCCTGGACCTGGTGCAGACCCTGCCGCCGTACATCTACCTGCTGCCGGCCATCGCCCTGCTGGGCTACGGCCCGGCCACGGCGCTGCTGGCCACCTTCATCGTCGCCGTGCCGCCGGTGCTGCGCCTGACCGCCCTGGGCATCCGCATGACGCCGCGCGAGTTCATCGAACTGGGCGACGCCAGCGGCGTCACCGCCACGCAGATGTTCTTCAAGATCCGCCTGCCGTTCGCCCTGCCCAGCATCATGGCCGGCATCAACCAGAGCCTGATGATGGCCTTCGGCATGGTGGTGATCGCTGGCATCGTCGGCTCCGGCGGCCTGGGCGAGTCCATCTACGGCGCGATACGCACCCTGGACATCGCCAAGTCGATCAATGCCGCCATCGCCATCGTTATCCTTACCCTGATTCTCGACCGCCTGGCGCAGAGTTTCGCCCACAGCAAGGCCGGAGGTGGCCAATGAGCATTGCCGATCTGCATTTCTCCCCCGGCGAGTACCTGGCGCCCGTGGTGGACTGGCTCAACAGCCACCTGCACCCGCTGTTCGTGGTCATCAGCGAAATCATCGAGGCCACCTTGGGCGCGGTGCAAGGCGTATTGCTGGCGCCGCCGCCGTTGCTGCTGGTGGCCATCGTCGTGGCCCTGGCGCTGTATTTCGCCAACCGCCGCGTGGCGCTGTTCGCCGGGCTGATGCTGCTGTTCTGCCTGTTCAGCGGCCTGTGGCTGGCGTCCCTGCAGACCATCGCCCTGGTCTCGGTGGCGGTGCTGATCTCGGTGGCCGTGGCTTTCCCGCTGGGCGTGCTGGCGGCGCGGGTCAAGCGCGTGGACACGCTGATCACCCCAGTGCTGAACATCATGCAGACCGTGCCGCCATGGGTGTACCTGATTCCGGCGGTGATGCTGTTCAGCCTGGGCCGCGTGCCGGCGATCATCGCCACCATCGTCTACGGCATCCCGCCGATGCTGCGGCTCACCACCCTGGCGTTCAAGCAGCTGCCCAAGGACCTGCTGGAGCTGGGCCAGGCCTCGGGCGCCTCGCCACGCGACATTCTGTTGAAGATCGAACTGCCCACCGCCGCGCCCACCCTGCTGGTGGGGCTTAACCAGTGCATCCTGCTGTCCCTGGCCATGGTGGTGCTGGCCGGGCTGGTGGGCGCTGGCGGCCTGGGCGCCGAGGTCACGCGCGGCCTGACGCGCATGGAGATGGGCCTGGGCCTGCGCGCCGGCCTGGCCATTGTCGCCGTGGCGCTGTTGCTTGACCGCCTGTCCCGTGGCGCCCTGCAGCGCCATTCACCACGCCAGCTGGCCTGAGGAGTCGACCATGCGCCACAGCTTTTTCTGCATCGACGCCCACACCTGCGGCAACCCCGTGCGCGTGGTGGCCGGCGGCGGGCCGCTGCTGCCGCTGCTGCCCATGGCCGAACGCCGCGACCTTTTCGTGCGTGACCACGACTGGGTGCGCACCGCACTGATGTTCGAGCCGCGCGGCCATGACGTCATGTCGGGCGCCATCCTTTACCCCAGTGTGCGTGAGGACTGCGACTTCGCCGCGCTGTTCATCGAGGTCAGCGGCTGCCTGCCCATGTGCGGCGCCGGCACCATTGGCCTGGCCACGGTGGCCATCGAAGAAGGCCTGGTCACCCCGCGCGTGCCGGGCCGGCTGGCCATCGAGACCCCGGCCGGGCGGGTGGACGCCGAGTACCAGATGGGCCCCGGCGGGGTCGATTCGATCCGCCTGCGCAATGTGCCCAGCTACCTGCACGCCGCCAACGTCGAGGTGGACGTGCCGGGGGCAGGGCGGATGGTGGTGGACATTGCCTACGGCGGCAATTTCTATGCGGTGGTAGAGCCGCAAGCCAACTGGCCGGGGCTGGAGGGCATGGGCAGCGGCGACATCGTCAGCCTCAGCCGGCGCCTGCGCACGGCCCTGGCCCAGGTGTGCCAGCCGGTGCACCCGCTGCATACCCACATCCACGGCGTGCACCACGCCATCTGGTGCGACGCCCCGCGCAGCCCCAAGGCCGACGGCCGCTGCGCGGTGTTCTACGGCGACAAGGCCATCGACCGCTCGCCCGGCGGCACCGGCACCTCGGCGCGCATGGCGCAGCTGGTGGGCAAGGGCCGGCTCAAGGCCGGTGACACCTACTGGCACGAGAGCCTGATTGGCACGCTGTTCGAAGGAAGGGTGGAGGCGCTGCTCAAGGTGGGAACCTACGATGGCATCGCCCCCAGCATTGGAGGCTGGGCAAGGATCACCGGGCACAATACAATTTTCGTCGATGACCGCGACCCCCTGGCCCACGGCTTTCTATTGCTGTAGGCGCCAGCCACGAATAAGAGAACAACGTGATTTCACACCGTACTTCCCCCGTTGCCGCCACCCGCCAGGCAGGCGCCAGCCCCGCAGCCCCGGCGGCGGGCGCGCGGCAGACCCGCGTGGGCTTCGTGCTGCTGGAGCACTTCTCGCTGCCGGCCTTCACCCAGGCCCTGGACACCCTGGTCACCGCCAACCTGCTGCGCCCCGGGCTGTTCGCCAGCACCACCCTGGGCCTGGCGGGCGAGGAGGTGACCAGCGACCTGGGCCTGGTGATTCGCCCCGATGCCTTGCTGGGCGCCGTGACACCGGCGGATTTCGACCTGCTGGTGGTGTGCGGCGGCCACCGCACCGAGCTCAAGGCCGACCCGGCCCTGAGCGCGTTCATCACCGCGGCCGCCAGCCGCGAGGTGACCCTGGCCGGGCTGTGGAACGGCGCCTGGTTCCTGGGCCGCGCCGGGGTGCTGAACGGCTACCGCTGCGTGGTCCACCCCGAGCACCGGCCGGCCCTGGCGGAAATTGCCAAGGTGTCCCACGTGACCAGCGAAGCCTATGTGCTGGACCGCGACCGCCTCACCGCCTCAAGCCCGGCGGGGGCGTTCCAGATGACCCTGGAGTGGATCAAGGGCCTGCACGACAAGGCCCTGATCGAAGGCATCGAGGATATTCTGGCGTTTGGTGAATCACGCTACCGGCGCCTCAACCCGTCGAAGAACGTCTCGGTGAGCCCGGCGTTGCGGCAGGTCATCGACCTGATGAACGCCAACCTTGAGGAACCGCTGGAATTCGCCCAGCTGGCCGCGTATGCCGGGCGTTCGCGGCGGCACATCGAGCGGTTGTTCAAGGAGCAGCTGGGCACCACGGCCCAGCGTTATTACCTGGAAGTGCGCATCATCGAGGCGCGGCGCCTGCTGCAGCACACCGAGCTGTCGATGGTAGAAGTGCTGGTGGCCTGCGGCTTCGTCTCGCCCAGCCATTTCAGCCGCTGCTACAGCGGCTACTTCGGCTACCGGCCGTCCAAGGAAACCCGGTTCGTCAAATGATCTGTGGGAGCTGGCTTGCCAGCGAGCTTTTCGGGCCTCAACGGCTCGCTGGCAAGCCAGCTCCCACAAGGCCCGCCGCCAACCGCGGCAAGCACTCATCGCACGGCACCTCCAACTTCATCGCCAACAAATCATCGGCACGGGTCCTGCCCAGATTGATCGCCACCACCGGCCGCCCGCGTTCGGCCACCGCGCGGCACAGGCGGAACGCCGAATACGCCATCAGCGACGAGCCCACCACCAACAGCCCAGGCGCCGCGCTGGCCAGGGCCATGGCCCGTTCGGCGGTAGGCGCCGCCACGTTTTCGCCAAAAAACACCACGTCGGGCTTGAGCCGCTGGCCATGGCAGTGGGGGCACACTGGCACCTTGAAGCGCGCCTCGAAGCGCGGGTCCAGCAGGGTGTCGCCGTCCGGCGCCTGGGTGGCATCGACGCCGGCCAGGTAGGGGTTCTCGGCCTCCATCACCACCTGCACGTCATCGCGCCGCTGGCGCTGGCCGCAGTCCAGGCACAGCACCCGGTGCAAATTACCGTGCAGCTCCACCACCTCGGTGCTGCCGGCCTGGTCGTGCAGGCCGTCGACGTTCTGGGTGATCAGGCCGCTGATCAACCCGCGCGCCTGCAACGCCGCCAGCGCCTGGTGGGCGACGTTGGCGCGCGCCTGGCGCACCTTCGGCCAGCCGAGCATGGCCCGCGCCCAATAGCGCTGGCGCAGGGCTGCGCCGCTGAGGAATTCCTGGAACATCATCGGCGCGCGGCCGCGGCGCACGCCCTCGCGGTCGCGGTAGTCGGGGATGCCCGAGGGCGTGCTGATGCCTGCACCGGTCAGCACCACGAAGGGCTGGGCGGCCATCAGCGTGCACAGGGTGTCGAAGTCACTCATGGGCAGGCTCCGCAAAAGAAACCAGCATAGCGCTTATGCCGCGCGGTAACGCAAGGCCTCCACCAGCGCCGCCAGCGCCGGCGGCGTCTGGCGGTGGCCGGGGTAGTACAGGTAGAAGCCTGGGAACAGCGGGCACCAGGCTTGCAACAGGCGCACCAGCCTGCCGCTGGCCAGGTGCTGCTCCACCTGCTCTTCCAGGGCGCAGGCGATGCCCAGGCCATCCACCGCAGCCTGCACCACCAGGCCGTTGTCGTTGAACACCAGCGGGCCATCCACCTTGACCCGCAGCGGCCGGCCCTTGTGCGCGAACTCCCACTGGTAGAGGGCCTGGCTGCTGGCCAGGCGGTAGTTGATGCAGCGGTGGGTCGTCAGCGCCTGGGGCGTCTTCGGCGTGCCATGGGCCGCCAGGTAGGCGGGGGCCGCCACCACCGCGCCGCGCAGGTCGGGGCCGATGCGCACCGCCACCATGTCTTTCTCCACCGACTCGCCAAAGCGGATGCCGGCGTCGAAGCGCTGCTCGACGATGTCGGTGAAACGCTCATCCACGTTGATTTCCACGCGAATGTCCGGGTACTGGGCCAGGAAGGCGGGCAGGGCGGGGCTAAGGATCGACACGGCCGCCTGGTGCACGGTGGTGATGCGCACACTGCCGGCCGGGGTGGCGCGCAGCTCGCCCAGCGCGCCCAGTTCGGTGGCGATGGCGGCGAACGACGGGCGCAGGGTTTTCAGCAGCCGCTCGCCGGCCTCGGTGGGCGCCACGCTGCGCGTGGTGCGGGTCAGCAGGCGCAGCCCCAGGCGGCTTTCCAGCCCGCGAATGGCGTGGCTCAGGGCCGAGGGTGACATGCCCAGGCGCCCGGCGGCGCGGGTAAAGCTGTGCTCGTCGGCGACGGCGACGAAGGCCGCCAAATCGCTCAGTTCATCACGTTTCATTGCTGCATCCTGCTCACAAGGCCATGCCAATTGTGCTGTCTAGTCGCATTGTCCTCGCACTTTTACCATGGCGGCTCACTGACTGAAAGGACACCACGCAATGAACGGACACGACCCGATCGCCACCACCCGCCTGGGCGCCCACGGCCCGCTGGTGGGCGTGCAAGGCCTGGGCTGCATGGGCATGAGCGAGTTCTACGGGGTCAGCGACCGCGACGAATCCCGGGCCACCCTGGAGCTGGCGCTGGACCGTGGCGTCAGCCTGATCGACACCGCCGACATGTACGGCAGCGGCGACAACGAACGCTTCATTGGCCCGGTCATCCGTGCGCGCCGCGCCGACGTGCTGATCGCCAGCAAGTTCGGCTTCGTGCGCACACCCGGCGAGGGCCTGAATTTCAGCCTCGACAACCGCCCCGAGTACATCCGCCGCGCCATCGATGAAACCTTGCGCCGGCTGAACATCGAGACCCTGGACCTGTACTACATGCACCGCCGGGTCAAGGACGTGCCGCTAGCGGAATCGGTGGGCGCCATGGCCGACCTCGTCACTGCCGGCAAGGTGCGTTACCTGGGCCTGAGCGAGGTGACGGCGCAAGAGTTGCAAGAGGCCCACAGCATTCACCCCATCACCGCGGTGCAAAGCGAATGGTCGCTGTTCGCCCGCGACGTGGAGGCCGAAGTGGTGCCCATGGCGGCGGAACTGGGCATCGCCTTCGTGCCGTACGCGCCGTTGGGCCGGGGCATGTTGACCGGCGCTGGGCTGACGGGCGCCGAGGGTGATATCCGCGGTTTGCTGCCGCAGTTCGGCGGCGCGGCCGGTAAGCACAACCGCCAGTTGGCGGCGCAGGTCACGGCCTTGGCCGGGCAGTTGGGGGTAACGGCGGCGCAGGTGGCGCTGGCCTGGGTGCACCAGCGGGCGCAGGTGCATGGGCTGACCGTGGTGCCCATTCCAGGCACCCGCCGCCGGGTGCGGTTGCAGGAAAACCTGGCGGCGCTGACCCTGCGCCTGGACGCCCAGGCGCTGGCCAGCCTGGACGCGCTGGCGGCGTCCGTGCAGGGCCAGCGGTTGGTGTAACACATACCCCTGTGGGAGCTGGCTTGCCAGCGAGTTGTTGAGGCCCTAGAAACTCGCTGGCAAGCCAGCTCCCACAAGACAATCAGCGGTGCGGCTTCTTCACTTTCACCGTCGGCCGAAACAACAGGCTCAACAAAAACATCACTGTCCTAAAGTCCAGCAACTTCAACGCCGCCCGCGCTTCCTCGGGGCGCACCTTGGCGATCATCGGCATGGCGCCGAAAATCTTGCCCTTGAGCACCAGTTCGTTGCCGCTGCGTTCGATGGTGCTTACGGCCATCAGCTCACTGTTATCGCTGCCAAAAATCTTCATGGTCAGTTCCTCGTCACTCGCTCGAAATCCATGCCCAGGTCATCGAACATCTTGATGGCCGTGCCACGCCCTGCGCCGAACACACCGCCGCCGGGGTGCATGAACGGCCCCACCAGGTACAGGTTGTCCAGGCCCGGCACGCTCAGGCGGCCCAGGTCGGGCGTGGGGCGGTGGGCGAAGTTCTGGTAGAAGTACGGCGCCACGCCATGTACGTCGCCCTTGACCATGGAGTTGGGCGAGCTGCGCTCAAGGTCCAGCGGCGAGCAGACCGTGCGGGCGATGATGTTGTCGGGCGTCAGGTTCTTCACGAACTTGCGGTACGCCTGCAAACTCAGGTCGCCGAACTCTTCCTTGTACTCGTCCCAGCGCGCCGCGCCGCCATCGGCCAGGTTGTAGGGGGCGAAGGTCATGCCATGGAACATGCCCTTGCCGGCGGGCACGCGGGTGGGGTCGTTGATGCTCTCGTCGCCGCCGGCCACCAACCTGCGCTTGGATACGCGGCCGCGGCGCAGTTCGTCGAAGTCGTCGAGCATGTCGCCCAGGCGGTCGCTGCTCATCATGGTCAGCATGGTCGCCCGGCCGACGTCGGGGCCGGCGTGGAATTCGGCTTTGTTGTGCAGGTCGTAGTGGCTGACAAACAGGCTGAACGGCGCCAGGCTGGCGCGTTCGGCGCGTTGCACCACGCCGGCGTCCAGGCCTTCGACGAAGCGGCTGATGACGTGGGGGTGCAGGGCGCCGATCACCGCGTCGCGGGCCAGTATGCGTTCGCCATCGCTCAGTTCCACGCCGGCGGCGCGGCCGTCGCTGACGATCACCTTGCGCACCTCGCTGTTGACCCGGATCTCGCCGCCGTAGTGTTCGATGCAGCGCGCCAGCGCCTCCGACAGCTTGCCGCTGCCGCCCACCGGCTGCGACACGCCGTGGCTGTGCATGATGCCGACGAAGGCGTACACGCCCATGCCGGTGCCCAGCTCGTCGGGCATCTGCAGGTTCTCGGCGATCACCCGCAGCAGGTGGATCTTGACCTTATCGTGCTCGAACAGGTGGTCGATGATGTCCAGGGTGCTGCGCTGCATGGCGTCGAACAGCTCGCGGCCTTCCAGGCTCTGGTCGAGCATGGCGACCATGGCGCCCATGGGCAGCGGCGGCGAGTAGAAGCCGGAGAGGAACATGGGCAGCAGGCCCATGGCTTTCAGCGCCAGGCGCCGGTAGGTCTCGGCGTCGCGCGGCGACACGCTGGCAATCGACTCGCAGGCCTTGTCCAGGTCGCGGTAGGTGATCAGCGCGCTGCCGTCTTCAAAGACCGTGGCGTGGGGGATGTCGGAGTAGTTGTATTTCAGCCCGAAGTGCTTGAACAGACCCAGCTCGTCCTGGGTGATCATGGGGTTGCCCTGGATCATGATGTGCACGCTTGAGTGCTCGTCATGCCAGAAACCGGGCGTGTTAAGCTGGCGCGTCGACACGCCACCGCCCACGTAGTCCTTGCGCTCCAGCACCAGGACCTTCTTGCCGGCCTTGGCCAGGTAGGCCGCGGCCACCAGCCCGTTGTGCCCGCCGCCGATGGCGACGACATCGTAGTGATTCATGTGGACCTTCCGCGTCATTGTTGTTCTTGTCAGTCAGCTCATTGGCTGTGGGGGCGATGATGGGGCAGGCGTGCAGCGCGCGGAAGATCGCACTTTTATGTGGGTCGGTTACCTGAATGTGCGTACCCCCCAGCCAATAACAAGGAATACCCCGTGAACGACGACGCCCAACGCCAGGCCCTGGACCAACTGCGCGCCCGCGTGCGGCACAACGGCAACGACCCCCAGGGCCCCATCCGCGAAACCCTGGCGCGCCTGGGCGACCGCTGGAGCCCGCTGCTGTTGCTGATACTGCGCCACGGCATGCTGCGCTTCACCGAACTGCAGCGCGAGGTCAACGCCATGGCCGACAGCGAGCTGTCCCAGCGCATCCTCACCCTGAAACTGCGCGCGCTGGAGCGCGACGGCATGCTGCAGCGCACCGTGATCCCGACCATTCCGCCGCAGGTGGAATACCGCCTGACGCCGCTGGGAATGGAACTGGTGGCGCGCCTGGAAGGGTTGGTGGGGTGGCTGGAGCAGCAGGCGCCGACGATCGAGGCGGCGCGGGTGGCGTACGATCAAGCCTGACCCGTGGCAACGGCTACGCTTGTGGTTGGACCATTTTGCGTCGAGGCACCCGATGAAACAGCCATCCGCCGACCACCCCATCACCGTCAGCCCCGTGGGCGGCACGCTGGAGGTGCAGTTTCATGGCACCACCATCGCCCGCACCTCCCGCGCGCTGACGCTCAAGGAGGCGCATTACCCGCCGGTGTATTACCTGCCGCGCGCGGATATCGTCGCCAGGCACTTCCAGCGCACGGCGCATTCCAGTTATTGCCCGTACAAGGGCCAGGCCAGTTATTTCAGCCTGGTGGCGGGCGATCAGGTCAGCGAGAACGCGGTGTGGAGCTATGAGAAACCCTATCCAGCCGTGGCCGGCATCGAGGGCTACGTGGCGTTCTACCCCGACCGCGTAACGTTCACCACAACCCCGTAGCAGCTGCCGCCAGGCTGCGTCCAGCGGTGTACCAGGAAAGGAGGGGGCGCCGGTGACGCGGCCTGCGGCCGCTGCTACGGGGGTAATGGTCAGGATTTGGCGGCTATGCCGTGGGCTTTTGTAGGACGCTTCTGAAATAATACCCTGCGCGGATTCTGCGCTTGTTCCGGTTCCAGGGCTGCCATTACCCTCCGTTCGCCGCTGCCATTGCAGTGGTCGGGTTTTAGCAGACCTGAAAAGAATCTTGGATCAAGCGCCGGTTTACGGCCAGCTGACGCACTGCGTGTGTCCGATGGCCCGCCTTTATGGCAGCTGTGCGTGGGGCATCTTCGGATGCGCCGGGTTCGATCCTTGATTCCTCGGTCTGCTAACCCGCGTACAGCCGCCACCCTCCGTCCGTTTAGCAGCGGCAGGGGTGGTGCCAATGAATCAAGGAACGCAAGAAATGGACGATTTTACACCCGATACCCCACGCACCACCCACAACCACCCCTTCGGCATCCGCGACAGCGACGACCAGCCGCTGTTCTGCATCCCCGAAGGCGCCAGGGCCGAAGACGCCTTGGCCCACGCCTCGCTGCTGCTCAAGGGCGCCTACGAAACCACCTACGAACTGACTGACATCGGCCTTGGCCATTCCGGCCTGCTGTGGTCGGTGCTGCACCTGGTGGAAAGCGCCAAGGCGCTGGTGGATGCGGTGGTGGCCCAGCCGCACCCCACGGCTCACACCTGACCGTAGCCGCTGCCGCCAGGCTGCGCTGGCCCTGTGCCCCGCTGGCAATCTTCAGGGTTCACACCGGCCAGCGCAGCCTTCGGCAGCGGCTACGTGCCAGGCGCATGGAACCTGTACGAGGTGGCCCCATCGCGGCCAAGGCCGGCTCCTACCACGGTTGGGGTAGGAGCCGGCCTTGGCCGCGATACAGGCGACGCCGAGCCCTGGCCATTAACCGCGCTTGGGCAACTTCCAGCTAGGCCGAATGAAGTGGCAGGTATACCCGTTCGGAATACGCTCCAGGTAATCCTGATGCTCCGGCTCCGCCTCCCAAAAAGGCCCCGCCGGCTCGATCTCGGTCACCACGCGCCCCGGCCACAACCCTGAAGCGTTCACATCGGCCTCGGTGTCTTCGGCAATGTCACGCTGCTGCTCGTTCAGGTAATAGATCGCCGAACGGTAGCTGGGCCCGCGGTCATTGCCCTGGCGGTTGGGGGTGGTGGGGTCGTGGATCTGGAAGAAGAATTCGAGAATCTGCCGGTAGCTGATGCGCGCCGGGTCGAAGACGATCTCGATGGCTTCGGCGTGGTCGCCGTGGTTGCGGTACGTGGCATTGGGTACGTCGCCGCCGGTGTAGCCCACGCGCGTGGCGAGCACGCCGGGGTAGCGGCGCAGCAGGTCCTGCATGCCCCAGAAGCAGCCGCCGGCGAGAATCGCGGTTTCGGTTTGGGTGGTCATGGTGCGGTCCTTCCCCTCGGAATGAGTCAGAAGGGCAGCATACGCCATCGTAGCCGCTGCCGCAGGCTACAGATCAGGCCAGGCTCGCCGCCGTCTCGATAACCAGATTGCGCAACCACGCCAAGCCCGGGTCATGCTGCTGGTACTTGTTCCACTGCAGGCTGATGGTCATCTGCGGCGCCGCCCACGGCGTGGGCAGGATGCGCAGCGGCAGGTACTGCGCCCAGCGCTGGGCCAGGCGCTTGTGCATGGTGGCGATGCGCGGGGTGCCGATCAGGTAGGGCGGCACGCTGTTGAAGGTGTGGGTGGTGACTTCCACCTTGCGCTCGAAGCCGAAGCTGCGCAAAAACCAGTCGTCCACCGTGGGTGCACGGTGTTCGGTGCCAAAGCGCACCAGCACGTGGCCGTTGTGCTTGTAGTCGTCGAAGGTCAGCGCCTGCGGGCCATGGTCGCGGCACACCACGCAGACGAATTCGTCGCTGAACAGCGCCGTCGAGGGGTGTTGTTCGAGGATGTGGGTGTCGGGCAGCAGCAGGAAGTCCACGTGCCCGCGTTCAATCTCCAGCGACGCATCGTCGGTGGGCGAGAACAGCTCGATGGCGCACTGCGGGGCGATGGCATTCAAGCGCCGGCTGACCTCGGGCATCAGCACCATGCCCACGTAGTCGGAGGCCATCAGGGTGAACGTGCGGCTCGACAGGTGCGGCTGGAACTGGCTGCGGTTTTCCAGGGTGGCGCGCATCTGTATCAGCAGGTCGCGCACCGGCTGCGCCAGGGTTTCGCCCATGGGCGTGCGCACCATCTTGCGGCCTATCTGCACCAGCAGGTCGTCGTCGAAATAGCTGCGCAGGCGGGCCAGGGCGGCGCTGGTGGCAGGCTGGCTGAGGTGCAGGCGCTCGCCGGCACGGGTGATGTTCTGCTCGGCCAGCAGCACGTCCAGCACCACCAGCAGGTTCAAGTCCAAACCATGGAAACGCATGGTCGTTGCTCCGTTTTTCTTATGATTGTGGGCACAGGCATTTGTTGCCGTTATACCTGCGCCGGGGTTATTCGTCGAGCCCATGGCAGGCATGCCCAAGCCGAATTTCCGCAGCCGCGCGGGGCTTCTTATAGTGATTGGCCTCACTGGCAATCATAAGGAAACCGCATGCGCCTCTTGGGAAAAACCGCCATTGTCACCGGAATCGGCAGCGGCATCGGCCAGTGCTGCGCGCTGATGTTCGCCCGCCAGGGCGCGCGCGTCGTCGGCGCCGAACTGGACCCGGCCGCCGCCCGCCACACCGTGGCCCTGGCTGCGGCAGAAGGGCTGCACATCGACAGCCTCGACCCCTGCGACCTCACCGCCCCGGCCCAGGCCGCCGCCCTGGTGGAGTTCGCCTGCGGCCTGCACGCAGGCTTCGACATTGTGGTGAATGCCGCAGCCTTCGGCGCCTTCGCCTGGATCGAAGACATGGACTACCAGCAGCACTGGCGCAAGACCCTCACCGGCGAGCTGGACCTGGTGTTCCTGCTGTGCCAGGCCGCCTGGCCGGTGCTGAAGGCCCGCGGCGGCGGTTCGATCATCAACTTCGCCTCCGCCAACGCCTGGATGAGCCTCAAGGGCTCGCCCGCCCTGGCCCATTGCGCGGGGAAGGGCGGGGTGCTGGCCATGACCCGGCAACTGGCGATGGAGGGCGGGCCCCACGGGATTCGCGCCAACAGCATTTCACCGGGGTTGATCGAGACCAGTGCCACCCGCGCGCATTTGGCGGCAGACCCGGGGTTTCGCCAGGCGGCGCTGGACCATCAGTTGCTGCCACAGCGTATCGGCCGGCCGGAAGACATCGGTTGGGCGGCGGTGTATCTGGCCAGCGATGAATCCGCCTGGGTGACGGCGACAGATCTGCGCATAGACGCTGGCGCGACGGCCTGTTGAATAACCCTCCCACCGCGGCGCCTGCATCGCGGCCAAGGCCGGCTCCTACGCCGGGTGTGGTAGGAGCCGACCTTGGTCGCGAAGCAGGCACCGCGATCAAGCATCCACCCCACAAATGCCTCGCATCCAAACAAACAATTTCCGGCATACCCGGCCGCTGTTTAAGGTAACCCCAACGCTGCACACAATAAGAACAAGCCGGAGATACCCCCATGTCGCTTCCCCTGAATACCCCCCACACCTGACCCCCTTTCGCCGTTTGCACAGGCATGCGCCGGGCTTCCCCGTGCGTGGCCGTCCAGAAGAATCGTTGCATGAGGAACGCTTGATGAGCGACATCGCAAAAGTGCTGATCGTAGGCGCAGGCATTGGTGGGCTGAGCGCCGCCATTGCCCTGCGCAACGCCGGGGTGGAGGTCGATATCGTCGAGATCAGCCCCCAGGCCAAGGTCTACCACGTGGGCATCGTGGTGCAGGCCAACTGCATCCGCGCCATGGCCCAATTGGGCATCGCCGACGCCGCCGTGGCGGCCGGTTTCCCCTACAAGGGCCTGCGCATCTGCAACCAGCAGGGCCAGGTGAAAGCCGAGCTCAGCGGCGCGCAATTGGCCGGCAAGCAGTACCCGGCCAACCTCGGGCTGACCCGCCCGGCGTTGCACCAAGTGCTGCTGGACGCGGTGGCCGCCAGCGGTGCCAGCCTGCGCCTGGGCCTGACCTTCAGTGATATCGAACAGAGCGCCGACAAGGTCTCGGTGCGCTTCACCGACGGCAGCAGCGGCGAGTACGACCTGCTGGTGGGCGCCGACGGCGTGTATTCGAAAGTACGCACCACGGTGTTCGGCGAACAGTACAAACCGAGCTTCACCGGCCAGGGCGTGTGGCGCTACAACCTGCCGCGGCCCAAGGACTTGTTGTGGTCGCACATGTTCGAAGGCAAGCCGGGCGGCAAGGCCGGTTACACGCCGCTGACCGAAGACAGCCTGTACGTGCTGTCGGTGTTCGAGGAACCGGGCAACCCGTTCTTCGCCCCTGACACCCTGGCCGCCGAGTTCCGCAAGCGCCTGGAAGGCTACGGCGGCCTGGTGCCCGAGCTGCGCGAGCAGATCACCGACGACAGCCAGGTGGTGTACCGCCCGCTGGAGGCGCTGCTGATGCCCGCGCCCTGGTACCGCGGCCGAGTGCTGCTGATTGGCGACGCCGCCCACGCCACCACCCCGCACATGGGCCAGGGCGCGGCGCAGGCGGTGGAAGACGCGGTGGTGCTGGGCGAGCTGTGCGGCGTGCCGCGGCTGAGCCTGGCCGAGGTGCTGGAGCGCTTCATGGCGCGGCGTTTCGAGCGCTGCAAGTTCATCAACGAAGGCTCGGTGCAGATCGGCGAATGGGAACAACGGCCCAGTGCCGACGCCGACTTCACCGGCCTGATGGCGCAGATGATCAACGTCGTTGCCCAACCTATCTGACCAAGGTGCCCTGCATGAAACCCAACCCGCTCAAAGGCTGGCAGGTCGACCGCGACGCCATCGGCTTCATCGGCCACGACCTGCAACGCCCCGAATGCATCATCGCCCAGCCCGACGGCAGCCTGTGGGCCGCCGACGCCCGCGGCGGGGTGATGCACATTGCCGTCAACGGCGAGCAGACCCTGCTGGCGCCCAAGCAGCCCGCGCAGCAGCAGGCCTCGTTCGAGTCGCGCTACGTGCAGTCCCAGGGTGCCTCGCTGCCCAACGGCCTGGCGCTGACTGCGCAAGGCGACTTCATCATCTGCAACTGGGGCCTGGACCGCATCGAGCAGCTCGACCGCCAGGGCAACATCAAGGTGCTGTTCGACCAGCTGGACGGCAAGCCCCTGGGCAAGACCAACTTCCCGCTGCGCGATAGCAAGGGCCGTATCTGGTTCACCGTGACCACCACGATGCAGCCCTGGACCGACTCGATCAATTCCGGCGTGCTGGACGGCTACATCGGCGTGATCGACGACAACGGCATGCGCATCGTCGCCGAGGGTTTTGGCGGCACCAACGAGATCCGCTTCGACGACAACGAAGAGTGGCTGTACGTGGTGGAAAGCAACGTGCGCCGCATCTCGCGGCTGCGCCTGAACGCCGATGGCTCGCTCAGCGACCGCGAGGTGTTCGGCCCGGCCGAGCTGGAAGGCTTCCCCGACGGCTTTGCCTTCGACAGCTACGGCAACCTGTGGGTGACCCTGGTGATGACCGACAAGCTCATTGCCCTGACCCCGGACGGCGAGGTGCTGACCCTGCTGGACGACAGCAACCCGGCCGCCACCGCCGAGCTCAACCGCCACTACCACGCCAAGACCCTGACCCCGCAGATCATGCAGGCGGCCCACGGCACCCTGGCGCCGTGGCTGGCCAGCCTGACCTTCGGCGGGCCGGATCTGAAGACCGTGTACCTGGGCAGCCTGCAGGGCACGCGCATCCCGTTTTTCCAGGCCCCGGTGGCCGGCCAGGCGTTGATCCACTGGCGCTGAATTCGATTAGAACAACAAGGAACCGACCATGATTCGTTATCTCAAGCAAGGCAAGCCGGCCCAGCAGAAGGCCGAACTCAACGCCCAGGTGCGCGACACCGTGGAGCAGATCATCCAGGCCATCGAACAGCGCGGCGAAGCGGCGGTGCGCGAGTACTCGGAAAAATTCGACCGCTGGAACCCCACCAGCCTGCGTTTGAGCGCCGAGGAAATTCAGGCCTGCATCGACAGCCTGTCGCCCCAGGCCATCGAAGACATCAAGTTCGCCCAGGCGCAGATCCGCCGCTTCGCGCAGATCCAGCTGCTGTCGATGCGCGACGTGGAAGTGGAGACCCTGCCCGGCGTGGTGCTGGGCCACAAGAACATCCCGGTGAACTCGGTGGGTTGCTACATTCCCGGCGGCAAGTACCCGCTGCTGGCCTCGGCGCACATGAGCGTGCTGACCGCCAAGGTGGCCGGGGTGAAGCGCGTGATCGCCTGCGCGCCGCCGTTCGATGGCAAACCGTCGCCGGAGATCATCGCCGCCATGGCCCTGGCCGGCGCCGATGAGATCTACGTGATGGGCGGCGTGCAGGGTGTGGCCGCCATGGCCCTGGGCACTGAAAATATTGCCCCGGTGGACATGATCGTCGGCCCCGGCAACGCCTACGTGGCCGAAGCCAAGCGCCAGCTGTACGGCCGCGTGGGCATCGACCTGTTCGCCGGCCCCACCGAAACCATGGTGATCTGCGACGACACGGTGGACGCCGAACTGGTGGCCGTCGACCTGCTGGGCCAGGCCGAGCACGGGCCGACCTCGCCAGCGTTCTGCGTCACCACCAGCACGCGCATCGCCGAAGAACTGCCGGCGGCCATCGAGAAAGTGCTGGCGCGCCTCGACACCGCGCCAATTGCCAGCGTGGCCTGGCGCGACTATGGCGAGATCATCCTCTGTGACACCGACGAGGAAATGCTCGCCGAATCCGAGCGCATCTGCTCCGAGCACGTGCAGGTGATGACCCGCGACCCGGACTGGTTCCTGGCGCGCATGACCAACTACGGCGGGCTGTTCCTGGGCCATCGCACCAATGTGTCCTACGGCGACAAGGTGATCGGCACCAACCACACCCTGCCGACCATGGGCGCCGGGCGCTACACCGGCGGGCTGTGGGTGGGCAAGTTCATCAAGACCCACACCTACCAGCGCGTGCTCACCGATGAGGCCAGCGTGGCCATCGGCGAGGTGTGCTCGCGGCTGTGCGCCCTGGAGCATTTCTCCGGGCACAAGGAACAGGCCGACATTCGTGTGCGCCGCCTGAAGCAGGCCTTGTGATGCAGGCCCTGGAAGGCAAGGTGGCGGTGGTCACTGGCGCCACCGGCGGACTGGGCGGGGCGATCTGCGCCGCCCTGGCCCAGGCCGGCGCGCGGGTGGTGGCCGGCTACAACCGCAGCGCCGAGGCGGCCCAGGCGCTGGTCGCCGCGCTGCCCGGCGGCGACCACCTGGCGGTGGCCGCGCCGGTCACCGACAGCGCTGCGTTACACGCCCTGGCAGCCACGGTGCAAGCGCACTACGGCCGCTGCGACCTGCTGGTGAACTGCGCCGGCACCACGCGCTTCGTTGCCCATGCCGACCTCGACGGCCTGGACGACGGGCTGATCGACAGCATTCTGGCCACCAACGTGCGCGGCCCCATTGCCTGCGTGCGCGCCCTGGCGCCGCTGCTCAAGGCCAGCGGTGACGGCCTGGTGGTGAACATCAGCTCCATCGCCGCGCGCACGGCCATGGGCAGCAACATCGCCTACTGTGCGTCGAAGGCGGCGGTGGACAACCTTACCCAATCCCTGGCCCGCGCCCTGGCGCCCCAGGTGCGGGTGGTGTCGGTGGCGCCGGGGCTGGCCGACACCGAGTTCGTCCAGGGCCTGGCCCAGGACTGGCGCGACGAGCAGGCCGCGCGCACGCCCCTGGGGCGCCTGGCGCTGCCGGCCGAAGTGGCGCGCGCGGTGCTGGCCCTGGCCACGCAACTGACCTTTACCACTGGCGCCGTCATCCCTGTGGATGGCGGCCGGCCGCTGAGCTGAGGAGGGCGCCCATGTTCGCGATCAAACCGCACCACGGCGGCATCAGCGTGCCCAGCCTGGACGCGTCGATTGACTGGTACCGGCACATGCTCGGCTTCGAGCTGGAAAGCCGCGCCTTCATCGAGCAGATTCCGGCGCACATCGCGTTCATTCGCAGCGGCGACTACCGCCTGGAGCTGTTCCAGCTGGCGCAGGCCAAGCCCTTGCCGGCCGAGCGCCGCGAGCCACACCTGGACCTGCAGACCCACGGCCACAAGCACCTGTGCTTCGCCGTGCAGGACGCCTCGGCCGCCTTCGCCGCGCTGCGCGCCAAGGGCGCCGACATCGTCTTCGAGAATGTCATCGACGGCACGCCCATGGGCTTCCTGCGTGACAACAGCGGCAACCTGCTGGAACTCATCCAATACCCGGCCCTGTGGGCCGACCAAGGAGCACCCCTATGAAACTGGCCACCCTCAAGGACGGCAGCCGCGACGGCCGCCTGGTCGTGGTATCCCGTGACCTGCGCCGCGCCGTGCTGGCGTCGGGCATTGCCGCCACGCTGCAGGCCGCCATCGAAGACTGGGCGCGCTGCGAGCCGCTGTTGCAGCAGCTGTCTGCCGCGCTGAACGGCGGCCGTGCCACCCAGGCGTTCGATTTCGAGCCGCGCGAGGCCATGGCGCCGCTGCCACGGGCTTACCAATGGGCCGACGCCTCGTCGTTCCTCAACCACGGCATGCTGATGGAGCGCGCGTACAATCTGGACATCAAGAAAGACCCCGGCGTGCCTATTATCTACCAGGGCGCCGGCGATGATTTCCTCGGCGCCTGCGACGACTACCCGGTACCCGGTGAAGAGCATCAGATCGATTTCGAAGGGGAGGTCGCCGTGGTACTCGATGATGTGCCCATGGGCATCCAGCCTGCCCAGGCGGCAGGCCATATCAAGTTGCTGATGCTGCTCAACGACGTGAGCCTGCGCGCGCACCTGTTCAAGGAAGTGAGCATCGGCTTCGGCCCGCTGCGCGCCAAGCCCAGCACGGTGTTTGCGCCGGTGGCGGTCACCCCCGATGAACTCGGCCCGGCGTGGAGTGAAGGGCGGGTGAAGCTGCCCATGCACGTGCAGTGCAACGGCCAGCGTTTCGGCGAGCCCAACGGCACCGAGATGGACTTCAGCTTCCCCGAACTGGTGATGCACCTGGCCCGCACGCGCAAGCTGGGCGCCGGCACGGTGCTGGGCTCCGGCACCTTCTCCAACCGCGACTACAACGTCACCGGCTCCGCGTGCCTGGCCGAGCGCCGGGCGGTGGAGACCATCGAACAAGGCGAGGCGAAGACGCCGTTCCTGAAGTTCGGCGACCGCCTGCGCTTCGAGATCTTCGGCCTGGACGGCGCCAGCGTGTTCGGCGCCATCGACCACCGCTTCGTACCGGCGCAGGTGTGACCATGCACATACTCATCACCGGCGCCAACGGCTTCGTCGGCGCCACCCTGGTGCAACGGCTGCTGGCCGACCCGGCGGCGTTGCCGGGCTGGAGCCAACTGACCCTGCTGGACTTGACGTTCGATACACCGATCCACGACCCGCGCGTGCGTTCGCTGGCGGGCAGCATTGACGACAGCCGCCTGTTGGCCGACGCCCTGGAAACCCCGGTGGACGTGGCGTTTCACCTGGCCAGCGTGCCCGGTGGCCTGGCCGAGCGTGATTACGCGCTAGGCCGCCGCGTGAACCTGGACGCCACCCTGGCCTTGCTGGAAGGGTTGAAAGCCCAAGCCACGCCGGCGCGGGTGGTGTTCGCCAGCACCATCGCCGTCTACGGGTCGCCGTTGCTTGAGACGGTGGACGACCACACGCCGCTGCGCCCGCAGCTGAGCTATGCCACGCAAAAACTGATGGGTGAACTGCTGATCGACGATTTCAGCCGCCGTGGCTGGATCGACGGTATCAGCCTGCGCCTGCCCGGCATCGTCGCCCGGCCGCCAGCGCCCTCGGGGCTGCTGTCGGCGTTCATGAGCGAGGTGTTCTGGAAGCTCAAGGCTGGCCAGCCGTTCGTGTGCCCGGTGTCGCCGGGTGCGCAGGCCTGGTGGATGTCGGCGGCGCGCTGTGTGGACAACCTGCTGCATGCGGCGCGCGTGCCGGCGGCTGCGTTGCAGGCGCGGCGGGTGTTTGCCTTGCCGGTGCTGCATTTGAGCCTGTTGCAGTTGATTGATGGGTTGTGCCAGCGTTTCGGCGAGGACCGCCGGGCGTTGGTGAGCTACGAACCCAATGAAGCCCTGGAGGCAAACTTCGGCCGCTACCCGCCGTTGCACGCCGAGGCGGCCGAGGCGCTGGGCCTGCGCCATGACGGCACTTTGGAGGAATTGATCAACAACACTTTGGCGTGACCCGTGGGAGCTGGCTTGCCAGCGAGTTGTTGGCGCCCCCAAAAGCTCGCTGGCAAGCCAGCTCCCACATCAAGCGATACAACGCGTGCCCATTACTCTAAATAATAACAATCCGGAGAGGCCATGAACGCTCCCAGCCGTGTCACCCAGTCCAAGGCGACGTTCGCCACGTACTTGCTGTTGCTGATCAACTGCCTGTCGCCCATGGCAGCCATCGTCGTGGCGCCCAGCCTGCCGCAGATGCAGGCACACTTCGCCGCGGTGCCCAACGTCGAATTCCTCATCCCGGTGGCGCTGACCATTCCGGGGCTGCTGGTGGCCCTGCTCAGCCCGGTGGTCGGCATCCTCGCCGACCGCTACGGGCGCAAGCGCCTGCTGGTGGCGTCCATCGTCGGCTATGGCATCTTCGGCCTGCTGCCGATGTTCCTCGACTCGCTGTACGCCATCATCGTCAGCCGCGTGGCCCTGGGCTGCGTGGAATCGGTGGTGGTGACGGTCAGCACCATGCTTATCGGCGACTACTACAGCGGCGCCCAGCGGCAGAAGTACCTGGCGCTGCAGACCACCTTCGCGTCGTCCTCGGCCATCCTGTTCTTCATGGTCGGCGGCGCCCTGGGCGAGATCGGCTGGCGCGCGCCCTATGTGGTGTACGCCGTGCCGCTGCTGCTGGCGCTGGTGAGCAAGGCGCTGCTGTGGGAACCCAAGGCCGCGGCCATGGCCGACGCCGAGGAGCGCGGGCCGCTGGTGCGTTTCCGGCCGCTGGTGCTGCTGGGCATCTGCGTGGTCACCTTCATTGGCGCGGTGATGTTCATGATTCTGCAAATCCAGATGGCCTACCTGCTGGGCGACATCGGCGAGCACTCGCCGCAGACTGCAGGCCTGGTGGCCTCGGCCTGCAGCGTGATGATCGTGCTGGGCACCCTCAGCGTGCACATGCTCGCCCGGCTGGGGCTGCGCACCCCGCACTGCCTGGCGCTGGCGTTCGGCCTGATTGCCGCCAGCTTCATCGCCATCCCGGCCATGCACACCTGGCAGGGCATCATGGCCGTGGCCCTGGTCAACGGCCTGGGCTGCGGCCTGATGCTGCCCACCCTGGCCATCTGGAACATGCGCGAACTGCCCTGGCAGCGCCGCGGCCTGGGCACCGGCATGTGGTACGGCAGCTACTGCCTGGGCATGTTCTTCAGTCCCTTGCTGGTGGTGGCAGTCAGCAAGGCCAGCGGCAGCCTGGCCACCACCGTCAGTTGGGCCGGCGGCCTGTGCGTGCTGGTGGTGCTGGCGGCGCTGGGCGCCAGCCTGGTGAAGCGCCGGGCCCAACGCGACCTGCAACTGGCCGCGGTCAACCTCGAAGACGCCTGACCCGTTGAACCCTTGCTACACCCCCGGCGCGCGTGCGCGCCGGGGCGGACAGCCTCATCCTGAAAACAACAAAAAGAGACGGAACATGAGCAATCGAGCGGCGTTTGGCTGTGCCCTGATCATCACCCTGGCAGGCCCGGTAATGGCCGAAGAGCCTGCACCTGTACAAGGCCCGGTGGCCGATACCATGGCCACTGAATACCCCAACCAGAAGATCGGCCCGCGGGTGCTCAACGTCGAGAACAACGTGCCGGCGTCCAGTGGCAAGCTGCTGGAAGAGCAGGGCAAGTGGCTGAACGACCACGGCATCAGCCCGCACCTGTCGATGACCGAAATCTACCTGCGCAACCCCAGCGCGGGGCTGAGCACTGGCAACCACGAGGCGCTGACCATCTTCGCCATCGGCGGCGACTTCAGCCTCGACAAGCTGGTGGGCATTCCTGGCGGCACGGTTCACTTCGAGCAACTGTACGTGCCCTGGACCAGCAACCTGGCCTACGGCACCCAGGTCGGCGACGTCATAGCCGGCAAGCCGGGGCCCTACATTCCGCGGGTCAGCCACCTGAGCCTGTTCACCTACGAGCAGAAACTGCTGGGTGACAAGCTGGCCATCGAGGTGGGCAAGAGCAACGCCGGCAACTACTTCGCGCTGCCGCTGTGCAACGTGCCTCTGGGTTGCGTCAACGCCATTTTGCAGGACACTGCGGGCATCAACCCGCCGCCCTACGCCAACTGGGGCGCGCGCATCGGCTACGACCTGACCCCGGCCCTGCGCGCGCAGGTGGGCGCCTGGCGCAGCAACAACGCCTACCCGTTCACCAACGGCTGGGAGCGCACCGGCGGCGACAGCGGCGGCACCCTGAGCACGGTGTACCTGGCCAACCTGGCCTACCGCACCGACTACCACATGGAAGCCTACCCGCAGACCTACGAGATTCTCGGCTTCCACAACAACGGCGAGCAGACCGACCCGTACTACACCGTCAACGGCACCTCGAAGGTGCAGGACAGCACCGCGGCGGCGCGCACCAGCAAGGGCGTCAGCGGCTTCTACCTGGGCGCGAAAAAGACCTTCTGGCGCCAGGACGGCGGCAAGGGCAACGACCTCAATCCCACCGCGCTGACTGCCTTCGCCAGCCTGACCCACACCGTCGACCAGGACACCGCCAACGGCGTCGGCACCCAGGGCAATGCCGGGCTGATCCTGTCGGCGCCGTTCCGCAGCCGGCCGTTCGACAGCTACTCGGTGAACGTCAACTGGGCGCAGCTCACTAGCCGCGAACAGCGCTTCCTCGAGGAAGCCCACGAAGCCTCCGGCGCTGGCAGCTACAGCCCCGGCCGCAACGAATACGGGGTGTCGCTGGACGCCAACTTCGTGCTCACCGACAGCATCGTGGTCAGCCCGTTCGTGCTGCGCACCTGGGGTGCCAGCACCTGGCTCAACCCCTACAGCACCGTCAGCCCGCGTGACGGCTACGCCGCCGGGCTGCTGTTCCACATCCAATTCGACGAACTGCTGGGCCTCAACGCCCATCACTGACCAGGAGCTTTGCCATGACCGAACACCTGCAACCCCGCGTGGCGCTGATCACCGGCGCCGCTGGCGGCCTGGGCCACGCCTTTGCCCTGCGCCTGGCCGCCGCCGGCCTGCACATTGCCGTGGTCGATTGCGTCGACACCGGCCCCACGGTGCGCGCCATCCAGGCCCAGGGCGGCACCGCCCAGGGCTTTCACTGCGACCTGCGCCAACCCGAGCAGATCGCCTACCTGGGCCGCCAGGTGCTGGAGCACTTCGGCCGCTGCGACGTGCTGGTCAACAACGCCGCCTGGATCCCGCTCAAGTCCCTGGACGACACCAGCCTGCTGGACTGGAGCGACTGCCAGGCGGTGACCCTGGACGCGCCGTTCCTGCTCAGCCAGCTGTTCGCCCCGGGCATGCGCGAGCGCGGCTGGGGGCGCATTGTCAACCTGGCGTCGAGCAACACCGGCCGGCCGCAGAAGGGCTTCCTGGCCTACATCGCGGCGAAGATGGGCGTCATCGGCCTGACCCGCGCCCTGGCAGTGGAGCTGGGCGAGCACGGCGTCACCGTCAACGCCATCTCCCCGGGCCTGATCCGCCACCCCGGCAGCGCCGCGGCGTTGCCGGCGCAGCTGTTCGAGCAGGTCCGCGACAGCCAGATGATCAAGCGCAACGGCGTGCCGGAGGATTTGTGCGGGGTGCTGGCATTCATCGCCTCGGACGAGGCCAGCTACATGACCGGCCAGGTCTTCAACCTCGACGGCGGCTTCCTCCTATGAATTGACACCTGTGGGAGCTGGCTTGCCAGCGAGCTTTTAGGGCCTCAACAGCTCGCTGGCAAGCCAGCTCCCACAGATATTCAGTCAGCAGGGGTATCAGGGCCAATGCATCCACGCCATGGATGCATCCCATGCCCACAAACGATTGGTTTCCGTGCGCCGGGCTTCGTACGCTGGCCGGGCAAACGCGTTCTACAAGGACAATAACAATGCATCGCAACTCACGATTCCAGGAGGCCTGACATGGCGATCATCGGCATCGATACCCTGTTGTACGGCGTCGAGGACCTGGCCCGGGCCTCGCAGTTTTTCGACGATTTCGGCCTGGTGCGCCTGAGCGCCAGCGACGACGAAACCGTCTACCGGCTTGACGAGGGCTCGACCATCATCGTCCGCGCCCTGGAGCATCCGTCCATACCGGCCTCGCGCTACGAGGGCTTCGGGGTCAAGGAAACCATCTGGGGCGTGGACAACGCCGAGAGCCTGCGCCGCCTGGTGGACGACCTGGCCCGCGACCGTGAGGTGCGCCTGGGCGACGACGGCGCCTGGCACTTCCTCAGCGACTGCGGCCAGGCCCTGGGCCTGCGGGTGTTCACGCGCAAGAAGGTGACGTATGCGCCGGACCCGATCAACGCCGCCGGCAACGTCAACCGCCTCAACCAGCACCGCAAGTGGCGCACCCGCGCGCGGCCCAAGACCATCAACCACGTGGTGTTCGCCGTGGACGACTACTGGGCCAGCTTCGCCTTTTTCCGCGACCGCCTGAACTTCCGCCTGTCCGACCACCAGAAGGGCGTGGGCACCTACCTGCGCGCCGACGGCGCCAACGAGCACCACAACACCTTCCTGCTCAACAACAAGGCGCCGGGCGCTGGCGGCGTACCGCGCTTCCACCACACCTGCTTTGGCGTGGAAGACTTCGACGAGGTGATGGTGGGCTCCAACTACATGACCCGCCGCGGCTGGCAGCACGGCTTCCTCGGCACTGGCCGGCACCGCATTGCCTCGGCGATTTTCTGCTACTTCAACTCGCCCACCGGCGGCGAGGCCGAGTACGGCGCCGACACCGACTACCTGGACGACAACTGGGTGCCGCGCGAGTGGGAATTCCGCTTCGGCACGGCGCAGTGGATGGGCAACCCGCCGGCGTTCATGCAGGACGACATCCCCTGGGACGTGACCTTCTACCAGGGCAGCGAACCGGCCATGCGCCGCTGATCACAACAAGGAAAACCACGATGTTCCAGTATTTCGAGACCAATTACGTGTGGAGCCTGGCGGTGGCGGCGGCCATCGAGATGGGCGGCAAGATCGGCGAGATCGAGGCCATGTGCCGGCCACTGGTGGAGGTGGCGCGCCAGGGCGACGACGCCGGCACCCAGGCGTTCCTCAAGGCCTGGGAGGCGGGTGGCGACAACCTGGTGGCCCTGGCCCAGGAGGACAAGGCCGCCGGCCGGCTGTTCAGTGCCGGTGACAAGCTCAACCGCGCCGCTGTGTACTTCATCACCGCCGAGCGCATGCAGGCCCACGGCTACGCGCCGCGCAAGGCGCTGTACGCCAAGTTCCTGCAAACCTTCGCCGAGGGCGCGCGGCTGGCCGGCGAGCCGTTGCAACGGGTGGAAATTCCTTACCATGGCGCGCACCTGGCCGGTCTCTATACCCCGGCTGAAGGCGTGCAGGGGCCGGCGCCGTGCCTGGTGATCATCAACGGCCTGGACAGCACCAAGGAGATGGTTTACCGCGCCGGGCTGTTCCCGCAACTGTTGGCCAAGCGCGGCATCGCCAGCGTGTTCCTCGACCAGCCGGGCACCGGCGAGGCGCTGCGCCTGCACGGCATGAACGCCGTGGCCAACACCGAGGTGTGGGCGAGCAAGGTGCTGGACTACCTGCAAGGGCGCGCTGACATCGACCCGCAACGCATCGGCCTGCTGGGCGTGTCCCTGGGCGGTTACTACTGCCCGCGCGCGGTGGCCTTCGAACCGCGTTTTGCCCTGGGCGTGGTGTGGGGCGCCAACCACAATTGGGGCGAGATGCAGAAACGCCGCCTGGCCCGCGAAGGCGAGCGGCCGGTGCCGCATTACTGGGAGCACGTGCGCTGGGTGTGGGGCGCGGCGGACATGGACGAATTCATGGCCATCGCCGAGCAGGTGCACCTCAATGGCGTGATGGAACGCATCAAGGTGCCATTCTTGGTGACCCACGGCGAGGCCGACCGGCAGATCCCGCTGGAGTATGCGCACCAGTCGTTTGACCAGCTGACTGCCAGCCCGGACCGCGAGCTGAAGATTTTCACCCCGCGCGAGGGCGGCATCCACCACAGCAGCCTGGACAACACCGCCAACGCGGGGGCGTGGATTGCCGATTGGGTGGCGCAGCGGTTGGGTGGGCGCCTGTCCTGACCCCACCGCCAGCGTAGCCGCTGCCGAAGGCTGCGCTGGCCCTATGCCTCGCTGGAGATCCCGGGGGTTCACACCGGCCAGCGCAGCCTGGCGGCAGCGGCTACGGCGCGGAAGGCACGCCATGCTGCCACTGCGCCCAATGCCCGGTAATGTCCTGCACCAACGCATTGCCCGCCCGGTACAGGTTGTCCAGCGCCGGCACGAAGCCGCCCTGGTCGGCGTACTTGAGCAGGTTGTCCACCTCGCTGTAGCCCGGGTACGGCCGGTCGAAGTCGGAACCGGCGCGCAGCACCGCCAGCCGCTGGATGTCCACGCGGCCCAGGCGGCTGGCGCGCAGCAGCGCTTCGTAGGTGGAGTTGTCCTCCTGCTGGGTGGTGCAGTAGGTGCCCTTGTTATCGGTGAGCAACTTGGTCCACGCCTCGGCGCGCTCGCTCAGGCGCGTGCCCGAGTACCAGGTGTTGCCCGCCAGGGTATCGCAACGGGTCACCACCGGCGGCTGGTTGGCCGGGGCGTAGGGGTAGTGCTGGCGCCAGGCCGCCGATTCCTTGCTTTCCCCCAGCACCACGTTCTGCGACAGGGCAAAGGCCTTGGCCTGCAGCGCCGGGTTCAGTTCGAACACTTCGGTCTTGTAGTCCAGCGGCGGCTTCTCGTTCGGGCCCTTGGTGTTGATGCCCAGGTAGCCGGTAGGCCAGTCCTTGGGCACGTCACGCGAATCCAGCTCCCATTGGGTGCCGAACTCCACCAGGTAATGGGCCCAGGCGGCGGTGCCCAGGGTGCCTTCGCGGGGGTTGATGCCGGCAATGCCGGCCACCAGGAAATAGGTCTGGCGCAGGTCGAACTGGCTGGACAGCGTCAGTGCCAGGGTGGACGCGGCGGCGTTGGTCTGGCCCATGCCGGTGGTCATCAGGCACACCTGCTGGCTGTTGCAGTGCACATCGGGGTATTCGGCGGCGAGGCCGGGCACCGGCACTTTCTCGGTGAGGTGCAGGCGCTCGATCCAGTTCTGCGCCTCGGGGCCGAACATGGTGATCAGCATCACCTTGGGTTGCAGCGGCGCCGCCACGGCGCCCAGGCTCAGGGTGGCCCCCAGTGCCAGGGTGGCCAGGGGGAACAGGGTATGACGCATGTGAAGTCCTTTTTCAGGTGAAATCAGGCTGGGGGTTGCTGCGGGTGCACCTCATGGTAGGCGCGGTCGAAATATACCAGTGCGTCGGCGTCGGTTTCGCGACGCAGGGCCATCACTTCGCAGAACAGAATGTCGTGGGTGCCCACGCTCAGGGTTTGGCTGATGCGGCAGTCGAAGCTGGCCGCCGCGCCGTCCAGCACCGGCGCACCGCTGACCCAGGTGCTCCAGGCGCCGGCGGCGAAGCGTTCGCTCATGGCGGTCTTGCCGCCGAACAGGTTCGACAGCTCGCGCTGGTCGCTGCCCAGGGTGTTCACGCACAGCACGCCGTTGGCGCTGAACACCGGGTGCACCGAGGCGCTGCGGTTCAGGCACACCAGCAGGGTGGGCGGGTTGTCGGTGACGCTGCACACTGCTGTAGCGGTGAACCCGGCGCGGCCCTGGGGGCCATCGCTGGTGATGACGTTGACCGCGGCGGCGAGGCCGGCCATGGCGTGGCGGAAGTCCTGGGCAGCGACGTGGGGGGCGACGATTTCGGACATGAGCATGATGGGCACTCCAGTCAGGCTTGTTCAGCCAGGTAATCGAGCAAAACGCGGTTGAACGTGGTGCTGTCGCTGACGCTGGAGGCGTGGCCGCCATAGTCCAGCAGGCACAGCCGGCCGTTGGCCAGGCAATCGGCGAGGTGCTGCGAGCGTTGCCAGGGCACCAGCATGTCGTCGCGGTTGGCGATCAACAGGGTGGGCACGGCGATATCGCCCAGGTGCGCTTCGACGTTGAACGCCTGCAGCGCGGCGATGCGCTTGAGCAGGTTGGCGGGTTCGGGGAAGTGCGCCAGGGCGTGGGCGTCGTCCTCGGCCAGTTGCGCGCTGTTGGCGGCGATCCAGTCGGCGGGGTACAGGAACAGCGCCTGGGCCTGCACGTAGGCGGCCGGGCCGCTGTGGTTCAGCAGATTCTTGCGCACCGCAAAGCAGCGCGCGCTGTGGGGGTTCGGGCTGCTCCAGGCGTTGATCAGCACCTGGCTTTGCAACAGCCCGGGGCGTTGCAGCGCCAGTTCCAGGCCCACCAGGCCGCCCAGGGCGTGGCCGATGAAGTGGCAGCGCTGCACGTCCAGTTCGTCCAGCAGCGCCAGCAACTCGGCAGCCATGGTGGCGATGCTGTAGCCCTCGGGCAGCGTGGCCGGGCTACGGCCGCTGCCAGCGTGGTCGTACACCAGCACCCGGTAGGCCTGGATGAGCACCGGCAGTTGCGGCGCCCAGAAGCGCGCGGAGCCGCCCAGTCCCGAGCTGAGCACCAGGGTAGGAGCGTGCGGGTCGGTGCGGCCAAGCAGTTCGTGGTACATGGGCGCTCCTCAGCCGACGTGGGCGATGCTGGCGATTTCAATCAGGGCGTCGGGCTTCACCAGGCCGCACTGGATGCAGTAGCGCGCCGGTTTCTCGCCGGCGAAGTATTCGGCGTACACCGCGTTGATGGCGGCGTAGTCGGCCCAGTCGCGCAGCATGATCATGTTGAAGGTGACGTCGTCCAGCGTGCCGCCGGCGGTTTCCACCACGCCCTTGATGGTCTCCAGCACATGGCGGGTCTGGGCGGCGGCGTCGCCCACGTGCACCACGTTGTTGTCCTTGTCGAAGGGCAGGGTGCCGGACACGTAGAGGATGCCGTCGGCCAGCGAGCCGGGCACGAAGGGGGCGATGGGCACGCCGGTGCCGGCGGGGATAATGGCTTTTTTGCTCATGCTCGGGCTCCTCAAGCGGTGGCGAAGGTGCTGCAGAAGGCGTCGACGCTGGACACCCAGCCAAAGAACGTCTCGATGTTGAACAGCGCCGCCTGCTGGGCGAACGCCGGGCCGGCCTGGTGGGTGGCGTCGGCCAGCACCACGCCGAAGTATTCGAGGAAGAAGCCGTCGCGCAGGGTCGACTCCACGCAGACGTTGGTGGCAATGCCGGTGAACACCAGGTTGCGGATGCCGCGGCTGCGCATCAGGCTGTCGAAGTTGGTGTTGAAGAAGCCGCTGTAGCGGGTCTTGGGCACCAGGATATCGCCGGGCTGGGGCTTGAGTTCGTCCACCAGTTCATAGTCCCAGCCGCCCTTGGCCAGCAGCGTGCCTTGCAGTTCCGGGCGCTGGCGCATGGTTTTCAGGGCGTTGGACTTGTGCCAGTTGGGCGAGCCGGGGCCGCCGGCTTCGACGTAGTCGGCGTCCCAGCCGTTCTGGAAGAACACCACCGGCATGCCGGCGGCGCGGGCGGTGGCCAGGGCCTTCTGGATGTTGGCGATCACCGGGCCAGTGCTGCTGACGTCGAAGCCGGCCAGGTCCAGGTAGCCGCCCAGGCTGGCGTAGGCGTTCTGCATGTCCACCACCACCAGGGCGGTCTCGCTGGCCTTCAGGTTCAGGGCCTCGGGGCGCGCGGGCAGGGGGCGGGCAGGCAGGGTGTCCAGGGGCAGGGCGTAGCCGCTGAGCGGCGCAGGCGCGTTCATCAGGCAGTTTCCTTAAGCAGGTTGATGTGTTGGCGGCAGGTCATCAGCGGCTGGATTTTTTCGCCGAAGTCTTCCACGCCCTGCACGAAGTCATCGAAGGTCAGCATCACGCCCTGGGTGCCGGGCACGCTGGCCACCTCGTCGAGCATGCGCGCCACGCTGGCCCACGAGCCCACCAGGGTGCCCATGTTGATGTTCACCGCCGAGGTCGGGTCGGCCATCTGCCGCATGTTCGAGCCGGGGCTCTTGTCGGCCGCGCCTTTCTCGGCCAGCCAGGCGATGGCTTCCTCGTCGGCGCCGGCCTTGTACAGCTCCCAGCGCTCGCGGGCGGCTTCGTCGGTGTCGGCGGCGATGATCATGAACAGCACGCAGGAGGTCACCTCGCGGCCGCTTTTTTCGTTCGCCTGGATCAGCCGTTCGGCCGTGGGCGCGAAGGCGGTGGGGGTGTTGACGCCCTTGCCGAAGCAGAAGTTGTAGTCGGCGTACTGCGACGAGAAGGCCATGCCGGCGTCGCTCTGGCCGGCGCAGATCACCTTCATGGCGGCCTGGGGCTTGGGACTGACGCGGCAGTCGTCCATCTGGAAGTACTGGCCCTTGAAGTCGCTGCTGCCGGTGGCCCACAGCTCGCGCAGCACTTGGGCGTATTCACCCAGGTAGTCGTAGCGGGTGTGGAAGAACTCGTCGCCGGGCCACAGGCCCATCTGCTCGTATTCGGGCTTCTGCCAGCCGGTGACCAGGTTGACGCCGAAGCGCCCGCCGGAGATGGAGTCGATGGTGCTGGCCATGCGCGCGACGATGGCCGGCGGCAGGGTCAGGGTGGCGGCGGTGGCGAACAGCTGGATGCGGCTGGTGACCGCGGCCAGGCCGGCCATCAGGGTGAAGGATTCGAGGTTGTGCTCCCAGAACTCGGTCTTGCCGCCGAAGCCGCGCAGCTTGATCATCGACAGGGCGAAGTCGAAGCCGTAGTGCTCGGCCTTCTGCACGATGGTCTTGTTCAGCTCGAAGGTGGGCTTGTACTGCGGCGCCGTGGTGGAGATGAGCCAGCCGTTGTTGCCGATCGGGATGAAGATGCCTACGTCCATGATGTGAGCCTCTTGGGGTCGAGTACTCAAGGGATTTAGCAGGAAGCAGGCCAATAATCTTTTAGCGTTATGTAACAAAGGGTTAGATTTAGTGACGGACCAAATGGTCTGGTGCAGAGCGCCTGGTTGGTGCGCCGTGCACGGCCTTGGGGCGCTATTGGCCATTGCCTGGTGGCGCGGGCAGGGTAAAGTGCGGGGGTGTTTCGTTGGCCACAGGTCCCTTACGTGAAGCAGAAGTCGCCCCCCGCCAAGCCCGCCCGCACCCCCAGCGCGTCCACCTTGCAGCGCCGCCACCGGCTGATGGAGGGCAAGCGCGCGGTCATCCTCGATGCCGCCTTGCAGCTGTTCTCGCGCTTCGGCGTGCACGGCACCAGCCTGGACCAGGTGGCCAACATGGCCGACGTGTCGAAGACCAACCTGCTGTATTACTTCGCCAGCAAGGACGAGCTGTACCTGAGCGTTTTGCGCCAGTTGCTGGACGTGTGGCTGCGGCCGCTGCGCGGCTTCAGCGTGGAGCAGGACCCGCTGCAGGCCATTGGCGAGTACATTCGCATCAAGCTGGAGCTGTCCCGCGACCACCCGGCCGAGTCACGGCTGTTCTGCCTGGAAATCGTCCAGGGCGCGCCGCTGCTGCTCGGCGAGCTGCAGGACCCGCTGCGCGAGCTGGTGGACAGCAAAGTGCAGGTCATCCAGGCCTGGATCGACGCCGGCCGCCTGGCGCCCATCGACCCGCACCACCTGATCTTCTCGCTGTGGGCCACCACCCAGCACTACGCCGACTTCGCCAGCCAGGTCCACGCCGTGACCGGCAAGACCCTGGCCGACCCGGTGTTCTTCGACGAGGTGCTGGTGAACGTGCGGCAGCTGGTGCTGAACGGCATTCGCCCGCGGGCTTGAGGGCCAGGACGCGGCCTGCGGCGCATTCGCCCGCCGCGTAGCCGCTGCCGCTAGGCTGCTCTGGCCCTGTGCCTCGCAGGAGATTTCGGGTGTTCACCCCGGCCCGCGCAGCCTGCGGCAGCGGCTACGCAATTGCGGTGTCGCGTGGTTGGGGTGCGCCAGCGGCCCGCGTAGCCGCTGCCGCCAGGCTGCGCTGGCCCTGTGCCTCGCTGGAGATTTCGGGTGTTCATACCGGCCAGCGCAGCCTGCGGCAGCGGCTACGGAGTTGCGGTGGTGCGTGATTTGGGGTGCGCCAGCGGGCCGCGTAGCCGCTGCCGCCAGGCTGCGCTGGCCCTGTGCCTCGCTGGAGATTTTGGGTGTTCATACCGGCCAGCGCAGCCTGCGGCAGCGGCTACGGATTTGCGGTGGTGCGTGATTTGGGGTGCACCTGCGGGCCGCGTAGCCGCTGTCACGTTTGCTGATGATTTGACAGTACCGATCTTGAGGGTCGCACCTTAAGGTAGCGTTTCCATCGACGAAGGGAACGCAAGGATGCTGACTCGTAGCTTGGGACATCGGTTGCTGACAGGCCGTTGCAGTGAGGTCGGTCGTGTGTACCTGTTGACGGTCGTGACCCAAGGCCGCCATCCGGTATTTGCCGACTGGCGGTTGGGGCGGCTGCTGGTCCATGAAATGCGCCACGCGCATGAGGCAGGTCGGGTGGAATCGCTGGCGTGGGTGGTGATGCCGGATCATCTGCACTGGTTGGTCGAGCTGCAGCGGGGCACGTTGGGCGAATTGATGTGTCAGGCCAAGTCACGCAGCAGCTTGAGTGTGAATGCGGCCCGACACCAGCAAGGTCGTCTCTGGCAGAAGGGCTATCATGATCGCGCACTGCGTCAGGAGGCTGATCTCAAGGCTGTGGCGCGCTACGTAATCGCCAATCCTCTGCGCGCCGGCATAGCAGGACGTCTGGGCGATTACCCGCTTTGGGACGCCAAATGGCTGTAGCCGCCTGCGGCAGCGGCTACGCAGTCGTAGGGAGTATCAATCCAGGTCGGCCGCCGCATGGCGTTCGGGGACTTGGGTGGCTTCGTCGCCCCAGGTGCGGTTGACGCGCTGGCCGCGCTGCACGGCGGGGCGCTCGGCGATGGCCTGGGCCCAGCGCTGGACGTGGGTGTAGCTGCCGGCGTCGAGGAATTCGGCGGCGGAGTAGAGGTTGCCGCGCACCAGCTGGCCGTACCACGGCCATACGGCGATGTCGGCGATGGTGTAGGTGTCGCCGGCCAGGTACGGGCTTTCGGCCAGGCGCCGGTCGAGCACGTCCAGTTGGCGCTTGGCTTCCATGGTGAAGCGGTTGATCGGGTATTCGAGCTTCTCCGGCGCGTAGGCGTAGAAGTGCCCGAAGCCGCCGCCCAAGTAGGGCGCGGCGCCCATCTGCCAGAACAGCCAGTTCAGGGTTTCAGTGCGCCCGGCGGGGTCGGTCGGCAGGAACGCGCCGAACTTCTCCGCCAGGTACAGCAGGATCGAGCCCGACTCGAACACGCGAATGGCCGGGTCGGTGCTGCGGTCGAGCAAGGCCGGGATTTTCGAGTTGGGGTTCACCTCGACGAAACCGCTGGAGAACTGGTCGCCATCACCGATACGAATCAGCCAGGCATCGTACTCGGCGCCGCCGTGTCCCAGGGCCAGCAGCTCCTCCAACAGAATGGTGACCTTGACGCCGTTGGGCGTCGCCAGCGAATACAGCTGCAGCGGGTGCTTGCCCACGGGCAGCGTCTTGTCGTGGGTAGGGCCGGCGGTGGGGCGGTTGATGCTGGCGAACTGGCCACCGGACTCGGCGTCGTTGGTCCAGACCTTGGGGGGGACGTAGGCAGACTGGGACATGGGCACGTAACTCCTGGAAAAACGATAGGGCTCGACCTTAGCAGAGTCGCTCAGGCCGTGGCAGGTTCCTGGGCGCGGATGAACGCAATGAAGGCCTTCAACGGCGCTGGCAGATGGCGGCGGCCGGGGTAGTAGAGGAACGGCCCGCTGAAGCTCTGCCACCAGGGCTCGAGCACCGGCTCCAGGGCGCCGCTGTCCAAGTACGGGCGCAGCCAGTCCTCGAACAGGTGCACCACGCCCAGGCCCTGCACCGCAGCATCGACTGCCAGGTCCACGGCACCGCCGATGCGCACCTTGAGCGGCCCCGAGGGTTCCACGCGCACGGTCTCGCCCTCGCGCTCGAACTCCCAGGCGGGCAGCCAGCCGCTGCTGAACTGGCCGCGCAGGCACGCATGGTCCAGCAGTTCGCGCGGGTGCCCGGGGCGGCCACGGGCGTCGAGGTAGGCGGGGGCGGCGGCCGTGGCGAAGCGTTGGCGGCGCGGGCCGATGGGCACGGCGATCATGTCCTGTTCCAGGCGGTCGTCGTAGCGGATGCCGGCGTCGCAGCCGGCGGCCAACACGTCGACGAAGCTTTCCTCGACGATGACCTCCACCTTGATCTCGGGATACACCTTGAGGAAGGGCGTGATCAGTGCCGGCAACACCAGCCGCGCGGCGCTGAGCGGCACGTTGAGCTTGAGGGTGCCGCTGGGGCGTTCGCGGAAGCCGTTGACCACGTCCAGCGCCGCTTCCACCTCGGCCAGCGCCGGCACCAGGCGCTCCAGCAGGCGGCTGCCGGCCTCGGTGGGGGCGACGCTTCGGGTGGTGCGGTTGAGCAGGCGCACGCCCAGCCGCGCCTCGGCGCGGCGTACTGCGTCGCTGAGGCTGGAGGCGGATTTGCCGGTGGCACGCGCGCCCTCGCGAAAGCCGCCGGCCTGCACCACGGCATGGAATGCGAAGAGGTCTTGCAGGTCATGATTCATTGTGCGGTTATCCGTACGGCCTGTGCCGATTTCACTGTATTTTCCAACAGTCGGTCAATGCCTATAGTGCTTGGGTACCCCCATGCGACTTCAGGAGCCCCCCATGACTGCCAGCACCCACTTCACCCTCGGCCACCGCCCCGTCAACCGCCTGGGCTACGGCGCCATGCAACTCGCCGGCCCCGGCGTGTTCGGCCCGCCCAAGGACCGCGACGCGGCGCTGGCGGTGCTGCGCGCGGCCATCGCCAGCGGTGTGAACCATATCGACACCAGCGACTTCTACGGCCCGCACGTCACCAACCAGCTGATTCGCGAGGCGCTGGCGCCGTACCCGCAGGACCTGGTGATTGTCACCAAGGTTGGCGCCCGTCGCGGTGACGACGGCGCCTGGCTGCGCGCCGACAGCGCCGCGGAGCTGACCGCCGCGGTGCACGATAACCTGCGCAACCTGGGCCTGGACGTGCTGGAAGTGGTCAACTTCCGCGCCTGGGGCAGCATGCACGCGCCGGACGAGGCGTCGATTGCCGAGCAGTTCGCCACCCTGGCCGAGTTGCAGCGCCAGGGCCTGATCCGCCACCTGGGCGTGAGCAACGTGTCGGCGGCGCAGGTGGTGGAAGCCCAGGGCATCGCGCCGGTGGTGTGCGTGCAGAACCACTACAACCTGGCGCACCGTGTTGATGATGCTCTGATTGACCAGCTGGCGGGGCAGGGCATCGCCTACGTGCCGTTCTTCCCGCTGGGCGGCTTCACGCCGCTGCAGTCGGCCACCCTGGACCAGGTGGCGGCGCAGCTGCAGACCACGCCCATGCAGGTCGCGCTGGCCTGGCTGCTGCAGCGTTCGGCGAATATCCTGCTGATACCGGGGACTTCTTCGGTGGCGCATCTGCAGCAGAACCTGGCGGCCGGGGAGCGGGTGCTGGCACCGGAAATCGTCGCGCAGCTCAACGCGATTTAACCTCCCTATCCCGCCGCCGATCCGTGGTGCATCCGGACGCGGCCTTTGGCCGCTGCTATAGGTAATCTGCGTAGCAGCTGCCGAAGGCTGCGTCCGCGGACGCGGCCTGGGCCGCTGCTACAGGGCGGTGCGTTGTGCGCGAACCAGGTGCTCTGGTTCGGAGCATGTGGTCCGCCATTCTTCATCAAGCGCTTGAATTGCAACGTACTCCCGCCTGTGGCACATAAAATGCTCTCGCTTGCCGCTCGACGTGTTTACACAATTGCCCTTCATGCTGTTGCGCTTTTCGAGGAACGAACCACTCATGAATGATGATGCCCTGCTGGCCCAGGCCAGGCTTGCCGCCGACCGTAGCTGGTCGCCCTATTCGCAGTTCCCCGTGGGGGCGGCGCTGTTGGCGGAAAACGATGAAGTGGTGCTGGGCACCAACGTCGAGAACGTCTCCTACGGCCTGACCAACTGCGCCGAGCGCAGCGCACTGTTTGCCGCCATCAGCCAGGGCCTGGTGCCCCGGCGCTTCAAGGCCATGGCCATCTACGCGCCCAAGGTGGCGCTGATCAGCCCCTGCGGCGCCTGCCGCCAGGTGCTGGTGGAATTGATGGCGCCCGACGCGCGCATCATCTGCCAGGGCAGCGACCCCGACGCCACGCGGGTGTGGACCCTGGCGCAACTGCTGCCAGGCGCCTTCGAATCCTTCTGATCCACCCTTTGCGCGACACGGAGTCAACTGCATGATCAGTCTTGTTGGAATGGCCGCCTTGCTGGCCATCGCCCTGGCACTATCGTCCCGACGCAGCGCCATCAACTGGCGCACGGTGCTGGGCGCGTTCGGTATTCAAGTGGTGATCGGCGCCTTCGCGCTGTACGTGCCCTGGGGCCAGGCGGCGCTGGCCGACCTGGCCAGCGGCGTGTCGGCGTTGCAGGTGTACGCGAACAAAGGCATCGAATTTCTGTACGGCGGCCTGAGTTCGCCGCACATGTTCGAGGTGTTCGGCAGCGGTGGCTTCGTGTTCGCCATCCGCGTGCTGCCGATGATCGTGTTCTTCGGCAGCTTCATCGCCGTGCTCTACCACCTGGGCGTGATGGGCTGGATCATTCGCGTGGTGGGCGGCGTGCTGCGCCTGGTGTTGCGCACCAGCCGGGTGGAATCCATGGTAGTGACCTCGGCCATCTTCATCGGCCAGTCCGAGGTACCACTGGTGGTGCGGCCGTTCCTGGCGCGGCTGACGCGCTCGGAGCTGTTCGCGATCATGGTCGGCGGCTTCGCGGCAGTGGCCGGCTCGGTGCTGCTGGGCTACGCCGGCCTGGGGGTGGAGCTCAAGTACCTGATCGCCGCCTGTTTCATGGCCGCCCCAGGGGCGCTGCTGATGGCCAAGCTGATGGAGCCGGAGACCGAGCAGGCCCACGACCACCAGGCGCTGGAGGCCCTGCACGCCAAGGAAAACCGCGCCGCCAACATTGTCGATGCCGCCGCGGAAGGCGCCCAGGTGGGCTTGCGCCTGGCCCTGGCGGTAGGGGCGATGCTGCTGGCGTTCGTCGCGCTGATCGCCATGGTCAACGGCCTGCTGGGCTGGGCCGGCGGCTGGCTGGGTTTCCCGCAGCTGACCCTGCAGCTGATCCTGGGCTACGTGCTGTCGCCGCTGGCGTACCTGCTGGGGGTGCCATGGAACGAGGCGATCCTGGCCGGCGGCTTCATTGGCGAGAAGATGGTGCTCAATGAATTCGTCGCCTACGCCGACCTGGCCAACCACCTTACGCCCGGCAAGGCGGCGGAGGCGGGCGTGCCGCTGCTGTCGGCGCACACCCAGGTGATCGTGACCTTCGCCTTGTGCGGGTTCGCCAACCTGTCGTCGATTGCCATCCAGCTGGCGGGCCTGAGCAGCGTCGCCCCCGAGCGGCGCCAGGAGCTGGCGCGGCTGGGGCTGCGGGCGATGATTGGCGGCACGTTGTCGAACCTGATGAGTGCAGCGATCGTCGGGTTTTTCATCTCGTTGTGACGCCGTGGCAACGGAAATCGGCGAGAAATGTAACTGTATTGAATCAAAATTGAATTTCCGTCCGGGTTGCTGCTCCTACGTTGTACACGCGGCGCACGCTGTAGCCCAGATCAGGAAATGATAGTCATGAATTCAGTCACGATGGAACGCAACGAACTCGCTCACCCCCTGGTCGTGGTGGTAGAGGATGAGGTGATCATCCGCGAGTTCGTTTGCGAGATTCTCAAGGAAGAGGGGTACCAGACCGTCGAGTTCGAGACCGCCGACGCCGCCGTGCCCTTCCTTGAGCAACGTGCGCCCGAGGTCGGCCTGCTGCTGACCGATATCCTCATGCCCGGCCAGCTCAATGGCGCTGACCTGTCGAACTTTGTCCACGACCACTGGCCGCAACTGCCGATATTGATCATGTCGGGCCACGAAACCCCGGAGTCTTCCGGGGTGAAGTGCGAGGTGGCGTTCCTGCGCAAGCCGTGGACCATCGGGCAGATGCTGCAAGGGGTGGAAGATGCCCTGCAGCACGCCCGCGCCGCCCACTAGGCGGCTAGGCGGCGGTCAGCGCCGCCAGTTCCTGGGCGCTTAGGCTCAGCCGCGCCGCCCGCCCGAAGCTTTCGACCTGGGCCACGCTGGTGGCGCTGGCGATGGGCGCGGTCACGCCTTCGCGGGCGATCAGCCAGGCCAGGGCCACTTCCCCCGGTTGCGCCTGATGGGCCTGGGCGATGCCGTCCAGTGTTTTCAGCAACGCCAGCCCGCGGGCGTCCAGGTACTTGTCGATGCGCCCGCCGCGCACGCTTTTGCCCAGGTCGGCCTTGCTGCGGTATTTACCGGTGAGGAAGCCCGAGGCCAGGCTGTAGTAGGTGACCACGCCGATGTGCTCGGCGATGCACAGCGCGCGTAGCTCACCCTCGAAGCTGCCGCGGTCGTAGAGGTTGTACTCCGGTTGCAGCACCTGGTAGCTGGGCAGGTCGTGGGCGCGGGCGGTGGCCAGGCTGGCGGCCAGTTGGCCGGCGGTGAAGTTGGAGGCGCCGATGGCGCGGATCTTCCCGGCGTCCAGCAACTTGGCGTAGGCCGCCAGGGTTTCCTCGGCCGGCGTGCTGGCGTCGAACTGGTGCGAGAAGTACAGGTCGATGCGCTCGGTGTTCAGCCGGCGCAGGGAGTCCTCCACCGCCTGCACGATCCACTTTGCCTTCAGGCCCTGCTTGTCGTCGCTGCCCATGCGCATGCCGACCTTGGTGAACAGCGCCACCTTGTCGCGTACGCCGGGGCGGTTGGCGAACCATTTGCCCAGCAGGGTTTCCGACTCGCCGCCCTGGTGGCCCGGCACCCAGGCCGAGTAGACGTCGGCGGTGTCGATGGCGTTGAAACCCTGGTCGATGAAGGCGTCGAGGATGGCCAGGCTGGTCTTTTCGTCAGCGGTCCAGCCCAGTACGTTGCCACCGAAGACCAGCGGCGCGATGTCGATGCCGGTCGTGCCCAAGTGTCGCAGTTGCATGGCGTTGCTCCTGGCAGTGAGATGAAAGAACCCCTTGGATGTAAGCACAGATAAACCGGCCAGCGGATGAAGATCAAGGCAGGCGATCGGCCGTGAAGTCCGCTTCGCTGCGCGCTTGCAGGCGCCCGCTGCGGCAGGCGTGCTGGAAACGCTCATAGTCTTTTTCGTTCTGCAGTGCGTACGCCTGGGCATAGGCGAACAGCGCATCGGCCATGGCCTGGCCGCGGCCGATGTAGCCACTGATGGTGGCCGCCTCGCCGCTGGCCTTGGCGTGGGCGCGGGCCAGGGCGCGGCCGCACAGGCGCGCGTAGGCGGCCAGGGTCTGGTCGTCGAAGGTTTCCAGCTCGGCCGAGACCTTCATGTCGCGCAGCTGGCGCAGGTAGAAATGGTGGCCGTTGGGGCTGGCGGTCCAGCCCAGGAACAGGTCGCTGGCCGGCTGCATCAGGCGCTGGCCTTCGACCACGCGCTGGCCGTGGTGCTTGAACGGCGAGCGCGCCTTGACGTAGTCGGCCAGCACCGAGCGCCGCGCTTCCTTGAACTGCAGGAACAGCGGGTTGCGCAGCTCGTCGGTGAGCAGCGCCACCAGGCAGCGGGTGCCGACGCTGCCCACGCCCACCACCTTGAAGGCCAGGTCGTGCACCTCGAAGCGCGAGAACAGCTCGCGGCGGTCGCCCTGCAGGGTGCTGCGGTACTTGCTGATCAGCGCCTTGTATAGCGGTTGCCAGCGGTGCGCAGCCAGCCAGTCGTCATCGTGGTCCAGCAGCGAGTGCTTGCCGTGCAGGTGGAAGATCTCCGGCAAGTCGTCGCGCAGAGTCAGGTGGCCGTGGCGGCTCTCGTTGACGATCTTGGGCAGCAGCCGCGCGTGGGTGCGGCGCTGGGCTTTCTCGATGGTCTGGCGCAGGTATTCCAGGGTGTGGCTGTTCTGTGGCTGCTCCATCAGCTCGCCGGGGCTGATGCGCCCGTACCAGGTGTTGAGCACGCCTTGCTCGGCGCACAACAGCAGGGTGGCCTGGTAGCTGTTGACCACCTCACGGCAGAGGTTCTCCTCGACGCTTTCGCTGTGGCGCAGCGAGCGCGCGGCAATCAGGAAGCTGGCGGTGAGGCGCTTGAGGTCCCATTCCCAGGGGCCGGGGTGGGCCTCGTCGAAGTCATTGAGGCCAAACACCAGGTTGCGTTCGGGGGTGGCGAAGCCGCCGAAGTTCATCAGGTGCGCGTCGCCGCACAGCGGCACGTTGAGGCCCATGTCCGGGGTGCCGGCCAGGTCGTGGGCCTGCAGCAGCGCGCTGCCGCGGTAGAAGGTGAAGGGCGAGGCCAGCATGCGCCCGTAGCGCAGGGCCACCAGGGATTTCACCCGGCCCTTGCTGGACGCCTCGATCAGCGCCAGCGGGTCGCGGTCGACGTTGCCGGGGTGGCGGTGGCTGGAACGCGGGCAATGCTTGCGCGCAGCCTTGCCGTGGTTTTCGCGGGGGGTGGGCATGGGGTGTACGCTTCCTTGGCAGACCCGGGGCAGTGTAGCAGCGGCCGCCCGTGGGAGCGGGCTCTGCCCGCGAAAAGGACGCCTCGGTGGGGCAGGCCGGCGCAGGGTTCCTTTCGCGGGCAGAGCCCGCTCCCACATGAAAATGTGGGCGTCAGGCGGGCCAGTTGAAGCCGGGGATCTGGCGCCCCAGGCGCTGTGCCTGGTCCAGCAGCACCTGCATCATCCGTCGCGCCGCCTCGGGCAGCGGGTCGAAGCGCGAGAACACGAAGCTGATATCAAAGCCGATCTCTTCCGCCAGCGGCTTCACCACCAGGCCACTGTCCTGGGCCACGAACTCGTCGATGATGGTCACCCCCAGCCCTTGTTTCACCAGCGCCACCGCCTCCGGCGCGTTGGTGAAATCCAGGAACGAGTTCAGCGCCACGCCGCTGCGCTCGATGGCGTCGCTGATCAGCTTGCCGAACGGGATGTCGGGGCGGAACAGCAGCAGCGGCTCGCGGGCCAGGTGGGCCATGTCGATCACTGGCTGGCTTTCCAGCGCGTGCCCCGGCGGCAGCACGCAGACCATGCGCCCGCGCATGAACGGCAGCGAATACAGGTGGTCATGCACCACCGGCAGCGCCGAGATCGACAGGTCGACCTTCTTGCCGAGGATCTGCACCGGCATCTCGCTCATCAGAATGGTGCGCCATTCAATGTGCATGGCCGGCACCTGGCGCTTGAGCTCGGCCAGGGCATGGGGCAGCACTACCGTGGACAGCGAGGCACTGCAGCACACCCGTAGCTGGCGGTTGGGCGTGGTGGCCAGGGACTGCGCGCACTCGTTCACCCACAGCGCCGCCTGGTACACGCGCTCCACCTCGCGGTACAGCGCCTGGGCCTCGCTGGTGGGCACCAGGCGGTTGTTGACGCGGTCGAACAGGCGCAGCGCCAGGCGGCTCTCGACGTAGGCGATCAGCTTGCTCACCGCCGGCTGCGAGACGTAGAGCATCTTCGCCGCGCCGCTGATGGAGCCGGTGAGCATCACCGCGCGGAACACTTCCATGTGGCGCAGCTTGAAGGCCATGTTGCCCGGTTCAGGGCCTTCGGCAGGGAGCAGGGGCATGTCTTAACCTTTGGTTATGGTTTGCGCCATCTGAGTATGAGCCATCGCGGGGGTATTTTTGTAGTCTGGCGCCATTCATAACAACAAGGGTGACCGGCCATGGCCAGGACTATCCAGTGGGGCGTGCTCGGCGCCGCCAATATCGCCACCGAACGCACCATGCCCGCCATGCTCCTGGCCCCCAGCGCCCGCCTGGTGGCGCTGGCCAGCCGCGACGCGAGCAAGGGCCGCGAGGTGGCCGAACGCTTCGATATTCCCCATCTGCACGCAAGCTACGATGACCTGCTGGCCAACCCGGCGGTGGACGCGGTGTACGTGCCGTTGCCCAACCAGCTGCATTTCGACTGGGCGGTACGCGCCCTCGAAGCCGGCAAGCACGTGTTGTGCGAGAAGCCCCTGTGCCTGAGCGCTGCCCAAGTGCAGCAGCTGTGCCAGGTGCGCGACCGCACCGGCCTGCACATCGAGGAAGGCCTGGCCTTCCGCAACCACCCGCAGTGGGCGGCGCTGGAGCAGGCCAGCGTGCAAGGAAGCCTGGGTGCGGTGCGCGCCGCGCACATCACCCTGGCCAAGCAGTTTCTCGACCCGGCCGACATCCGCAACGACCCCACGGCCGGTGGCGGCGCGCTCTATGACCTGGGCGTGTACGCGGTCAGCGCCTGCAACCTGGTGTTCAAGCGCTCGCCAAAACGCGTGATCGCGGCGCTGGAGTACGACCCGGTGTTCGGCATCGACCGGCTGTCCAGCGCCTTGCTCGACTACGGCGACTGCCACGCCGCGCTCACCGTGGCGACCCAGGCCGGGCCCGACGGCTGGGGCACGCACCAGCGCCTGGCGGTGCTGGGCGCCACCGGCTGGGTGAATTTCGATTTCCCCTGCGCCCACGCGCGGCCCAGCGCCTGCCACCTGCAGATCGGCGACCACCTGAGCGTCGGCGCCTTCCCCAGCGAAGTGTTGAGCTTTGAACCGGTGAACCATTACCAACTGCAGATCGAACGCTTCTCGCGCAAGCTGCTGGGCGACGACGTGCCCAGCTGGCCCATCGAAGATGCCCTGGCGACCCTGCGTACCCTTGAAGCGCTGTTTGCCTCGCAGCGCAGCGGCGGCTGGGAGGCCGTGCAATGAGCATCTACGACGAACCGAAGATCGACTGCCACAACCACCTGTTCGACCCGGCCAATTTCCCTTACCTGGCCAACACGATCTACCGTCCCGCCGGGCAGGAGATCGGCACCCTCAACCAGTTCGACCGGGTGCTGGACGCCTACGGCGTGCAGCACGCGCTGCTGGTGCAGCCCACCAGCGGCTACCGCGGCGACAACCGCCTGCTGCTGTCGGCGCTGGCCGCAGGGCAGGGGCGCTACAAGGGCGTGGTGGTGGTCGACCACGACATCAGCCTGGAGGCCCTGGCCAGCTACCAGGCCAAGGGCGTGGTGGGCGTGGCCTTCAACCCGGCCACCGAGGGCCTGACGGTGATGGCCGGCGCCGAGGCGCTGCTGCCCAAGCTGGCTGAGCTGGGCATGTTCGCGCAGATCCAGACCGTGGGCGACCAATTGGTGCAATTGCTGGAACTGATCGACCAGAGCGACGTGCGCCTGCTGATCGACCACTGCGGCCGCCCCGAGATCGAGCACGGCCTGTACCAGCCCGGCTTCCAGGCGCTGCTGCGCCTGGCCGAGCGCGGGCGGGCCACGGTGAAGATCTCCGGCATGCAGAAGTTCGCGCCCATGGACACGGTGTTCGAGGACACCGTGGGCTATGTCCAGGCGCTGCTGGAAACCTTCGGCGCGGAAAACTGCGTGTGGGGGTCGGACTGGCCGTTCCTGCGCATGCAGCAGCGCGTCGACTACGGCCCGCTGCTGAAGCTGGCCGAGCAGTTCATGCCCGACGCGGCCGTGCGCCGCACCGTGATGTGGGAGACGCCGCGGCGCCTGTTCGGGTTCTGCTGATTTGCCGGCGGCAAGGATGCCTGTGCACTAACAAAAACAAGATGAGGTACCCGCCATGAGTGTCGACAGCAAACTTGAACTTCCCGCGTACGCCGCCCCCGCCGTGGCCGCGCGCAGCCGCACCCGCTTCATGATCCTGGGGTTGATCGCCGGGGGCACCCTGATCAATTACCTGGACCGCAGCGTGATGGGCATCGCTGCCCCCAGCATCAGCGCTGACCTGGGCCTCAACGCGGCCATGATGGGCCTGATTTTCTCGGCGTTCTCCTGGACCTACGCCGCCGCGCAGATTCCTGGCGGCATCCTCCTGGACCGCCTGGGCACCAAGCTCACCTACTGGCTGGCGCTGACCCTGTGGTCGCTGTTCACCGGCCTGCAGGGCCTGGCCACCGGCTTCGCCTCGCTGCTGGGCATCCGCCTGCTGATCGGCGCCACCGAAGCGCCGTGCTTCCCCACCAACAGCCGCGTGGTCGCCATCTGGTTCCCGCAGAGCGAGCGGGCGCGGGCCACCAGCATCTACACCCTGGCCGAGTACTGCGGCCTGGCGTTCCTCACGCCGTTGCTGTTCTGGGTGCTGCACGCCTACGGCTGGCGCTTCATGCTGATGTCGGTGGGCGCCGTGGGCGTGCTGTACGGGCTGGTGTGGTGGCGCAAATTCCATGAGCCCCACGAGTCGACCCAGGCCAACCAGGCCGAACTGGACTACATCGCCGAGGGCGGTGGCGTGGTGGACGGCAGCCAGAAGGCCACGCGCTTTGCCTGGTCGCAGATTCCGGCACTGCTCAAGCAACGCAACATGCTGGGCATCTGCCTGGGCCAGTTCGCCTGCAACTCCACCAACGTGTTCTTCCTCACCTGGTTCCCCACCTACCTGGTCACCGAGCGCCACATGCCGTGGCTGAAAGTGGGCTGGGTGGCGGTGCTGCCGTTCATTGCCGCCTCGGTGGGCACGCTGTTCGGCGGCTGGCTGTCGGACGCCATGCTGCGCCGCGGCATTTCCCTGAACGTGGCGCGCAAGCTGCCGGTGATCACCGGCCTGCTGATGGCCTCGGTGATCGTGCTGGCCAACTACGTGGCCTCCGACGCCCTGGTGATCGCCATCCTGTGCGTGGCCTATTTTGCCCAGGGCATGTCGTCGCTGGCCTGGATGATTGTCTCCGACATCGCCCCCAAGGGCCTGATCGGCCTGAGCGGCGGCCTGTTCAACCTGTTTGCCAACGCCGCCGGCATCGTCATTCCGCTGGTGATCGGCATCATCGTGACCCTGACCGGCTCGTTCGTCTGGGCCATGGCCTTTATCTCGCTGGTGACGCTGTTCGGCGCCGCCTGCTACCTGTTCATGGTGCAAGACCTCAAGCGTCTGCCCGATATCCCGAACCTTTGAAAGGAGCGTTTTCATGAGTCAACACCTGGAAGGCCAGACGGCCATCATCACCGGCGGCATGCGCGGCATCGGCCTGGGCATCGCCAAGCGCCTGCGCCAGGCGGGCGCCAACATCGTGATCTGGGACCTCAACGTCGACAACTGGGACACCAGCGCCAACGGCTTCACTCCGGCCCTGCGCCAGTCGGTGAACGTGGCGTCGCTGGCGTCGGTGGAAGCCGCCTTCGCCGAGGTGGTGGCGCAGCTGGGCCGCGTCGACATTCTGGTCAACAACGCCGGCATCAACGGCCCGGTGGTGGAAAGCTGGAACTACCCGGTGGAGGCCTGGGACCAGGTGCTGGCCATCGACCTGACCGGCGTGTTCTATTGCTGCCGCACCGCCATCCCGCACATGCGTGAACGCAAGTACGGGCGCATCGTCAACGTCGCCTCCATGGCCGGCAAGGACGGCGTGCAGTACATCTCGGCGTATTCGGCGGCCAAGGCCGGCGTCATTGCCTTCACCAAGTCGGCGGCCAAGGAACTGGCCCAGGACGGCGTTCTGCTCAACTGCATTGCCCCGGCCATGGTGGAAACCGGCCTGATGGCCGAAATGACCGCCGAGCACATCGCCGCCAGCAAGGCCAAGATCCCCATGGGGCGCTTCCTGCAGATCGAGGAAATCGCCAACATGGTGACCTGGATCGCCGGCCCCGAGTGCAGCTTCACCACCGGCTTCGTGTTTGACCTCAGCGGCGGCAGGGCCACCTACTGATGGCCCTTGGCGTGGCTCACCTGACCGCGCTGCAACTGGCCCCCGCCGACCTGGTTCGCCAGGCCGCGGGGGCTGGTTTTTCTGCCGTGGGCCTGCGCCTGCACCCGGCCACGGCGGGCGGCTTGTGCTACCCGCTGGACGCCGCGGCGCGGCAGGCCCTGAAGGTGCTGCTGGACGCCGAAGGCATGGCTGTCAGCGACATCGAGTTCGTCGAACTGACCCCCGACGTCGACGTGGCGGCCTGCCTGCCGCTGCTGGAAGCCGGTGCCGACCTGGGCGCGGTCAGCTTGACGGTGTCCGGCGATGACCCGCAGTTTTCGCGCCTGACCGACCACTACGCGCACCTGTGCGAGCTGGCGGTGGATTTCGGCCTGCGGGTGGACCTGGAGTTCATGCGCTGGCGCGCGGTGGGCAACCTGGCCCAGGCGCGGCAGATCGTGGAAGGGGCAGGGCAGGCCAACGGCGGCATCCTGGTGGATGCGTTGCACCTGTTCCGCAGTGGGGGTGACGTGGCAATGCTGGCCGGTATCGACCCGCGCTGGCTGCGTGCGGTGCAGTTGTGCGACGCGCCGTTGTTGGCGCCGCCGGAAGCGCTGATCATCACTGAAGCACGGGAAGGGCGCCTGCCACCCGGGCAGGGGCAATTGCCGCTGGCCGGGTTGCTGGCGGCGTTGCCGAAGGATGTGCAGGTAAGTGTGGAGATGCCCTATGGGGCGTTGGAAAGCCAGGCGCGCCTGGCCCTGGCCTATCAAACCTCAGCACAATTGCGACCCCTGTAGCAGCGGCCAAAGGCCGCGTCACCGGCCCTTCAGGTGGGCCGCGGACGCAGCCTTCGGCAGCTGCTACGGGGTTTTGCGCTACAGCGCGGCGTCGCTCCACTCGCCGTTCACCAGGCGCTTGAGGCCCAGCGGGTTGCTGTTGCGCAGTGCTTCAGGCAGCAGCTCCTGCGGGTAGTTCTGGTAGCACACCGGGCGCAGGAAGCGGTCGATGGCCAGGGTGCCCACCGAGGTGCCGCGGGAGTCGGAGGTGGCAGGGTACGGGCCGCCATGCACCATGGCCTCGCACACTTCCACGCCAGTGGGGTAGCCGTTGACCAGGATACGCCCGACCTTCTGCTCCAGCAGCGGCACCAGCCACTGGTAGGCGACCAGGTCGGCGGACTCACCGATCAGCGTGGCCGTCAACTGGCCGCGCAGGCCCTGCAGGGCCGCTTTCAGCTGGGCATCGTCCTTGGCCTCGATGACGATGGTGGCCGGGCCGAACACTTCTTCCTGCAGCAGTTCATCACCTTCCAGCAGCAGCGACACGTCAGCCTTGAACAGCTGCGGCCGCGCCTGGTTGCCCGACTGGGCCTCACCAGCCAGGTGGGTGACACCCGGGTGGGCCAGCAAGTGCGCAAGGCCCTGGCTGTAGCTGCGCAGGCCGCCGGCGTTGAGCATGGTCTGCGGCGCCTGGGCGGCCATCTGCGTTTGCAGCTGGCCCAGGAACGCAGTGAAGGCCGTCGAGCTGACGCCGATCACCAGGCCCGGGTTGGTGCAGAACTGGCCGCAGCCCATCACCACCGAGGCAGCCAGGTCCTTGGCCACGGTCTCGCCGCGGCTGGCCAGGGCTTCGGGCAGCAGCACCACCGGGTTGATGCTCGACATCTCGGCGAACACCGGAATCGGCTGCGGGCGCTCGGCGGCCATCTTGCACAGGGCGTTGCCGCCGCTCAGCGAACCGGTGAAGCCCACGGCCTGGATGGCCGGGTGCTTGACCAACCACTCGCCCACGCCGCCGCCGAAGATCATGTTGAACACGCCCTTGGGCATGCCGGTCTTCTCGGCGGCGCGGATGATCGCGCAGCCCACCTGGTCAGCGGTGGCCATGTGGCCGCTGTGGGCCTTGAACACCACCGGGCAACCGGATGCCAGCGCGGCGGCGGTGTCGCCACCGGCGGTGCTGAAGGCCAGCGGGAAGTTGCTGGCGCCGAACACGGCCACCGGGCCTACGCCGATGCGGTATTGGCGCAGGTCCACGCGTGGCAGCGGCTTGCGGTCGGGCAGGGCCAGGTCGATGCGCGCGCCGAGGAAGTCGCCGCGGCGCAGCACCTTGGCGAACAGGCGCATCTGCCCGCTGGTACGGCCACGCTCACCCTGGATGCGGGCGGCGGGCAGGGCGGTTTCGCGGCAAACGATGGCCACGAAGTCGTCGCCCAGGGCGTCGATTTCGTCGGCGATGGCCTCGAGGAATTCGGCGCGACGGGCCGGGCTCAGGTGGCGGAATTCGGCGAAGGCGCTGCCGGCGGCCAGGCAGGCGGCGTCGACTTCGGCTTCGGTGGCCTGGATGAATTCGAACGGCAGGGCCTCGCCGGTGGTGGCGTCCAGGCTCTGCAGGCGCTTGCTGCCCTGGGCGCTGCGGCTGCCGGCAATGAAGTTGTGGCCGAGAAGGGTGGACATCGTGATCTCCTGGTTCTTCAGATTGTTCTGAGAAAGCACTAACGGCTTGATGTTGACGGACATCGTACAACCATGATGAGGCTTGTGCAATCGCAGGTCCGTGAGTAAAGACGGGTATTCCATCGGAGAATATTTGCGTTCAGGGCTACAGATCGCACTGTGATGTACGATAACTAGGCAGGATTTGGCCACTGGCCATTACTCACCTGCCTCGGGACACGTTCATGCTAATAAGAAACATCGGTGTTGCCCCCCGCGCCTTGACCGGCTTCTCCCTGATCGCCGCCCTGGTGGCCCTGCTGGGGTTCTTTGCTCTGGGGCAGATGGCCAATATTCGCCAGGGCCAGGTGGCCACTGAAAACGACTGGGTGCCCAGCCTGCGGGCGGTCAGTGACATCCGCGAAATCATGCTGCGCATCCGCACCATCTCCCTGCGCATGGCGCTGGACACCGACCCCACCAGCATCACCAGCTACCGCAGCCAGATGGACACCCGCCTCAACGACCTGCAGGCGAAACTGCAGGGCTACCGACCACGGGTGAACACGCCCCAGGAGCAGGCGATCTTTGCCCGCTTCGAGCAGTCGCTCAACGGCTACAACAGCGCCCTGCAACGCTCGTTCGTACTGGCTGGGCAGGGCGACCGCGCCGGCCTGTTGAAGCTGCTGCTGGTGGACATGAAGCCGCTGGTGGATGACTCCGGCAGCCAGCTCAATGAACTGGCCGACTACTACAGCGCCGGCATCGGCAACGAAACCCAGGGCTCGGCCGAGCAGTACGCGCGGTCGCGCACGGTGATCCTGGTGTTTATCGGCCTGGCGGCGCTGGCCACCATCAGCCTGGCGCTGATCCTCACCCGCAGCATCGTCACCCCGCTGAACGCCGCCCTGGCCGCGGCCGAGCGCATTGCCGGCGGCGACCTCAGCCAGCCGATCAAGGCCGACGGCAGCGACGAGGCCGGGCGCCTGCTGACCGCGCTGGCGGCCATGCAGCAGCAATTGCGCCAGACCCTGGGTGAAATCTCCACCAGCGCCAGCGCCCTGGCATCCTCCCTGCACGCCCTGCGCCAGGCCTCGGAGGCCGGCAGCGACGGCATGCACCGGCAAAGCGAAGAAGTGAACATGGCCGCCACCGCCGTTACCCAGCTGAGCGCGGCGGTGGACGAGGTGGCCAGCCATGCGGTGTCCACGTCCGACTCGACCCGCGACTGCAATCAGGTGGCGCGCCAGGGTCAGGGGCAGGTCGCCGACACCCGCGCCAGCATCGAACAACTGCGCAGCGACCTGCAGGCCACCGCGGCCCAGGTCAGCGCCCTGGCCGAGCGCTCCCAGGCTATCGGCACGGTGCTGGACGTGATCGGCGCCATCGCCGGGCAGACCAACCTGCTGGCGCTGAACGCGGCCATCGAGGCGGCGCGCGCCGGTGAATCGGGGCGTGGTTTTGCCGTGGTCGCCGACGAAGTGCGGGCCCTGGCCCACCGCACCCAGCAGTCGACCCTGGAGATCGAAACCATGGTGCAGGGCATGCGCAGCGGCTCCGACCTGGCACTGCAGGCCATGCACACCAGCGCCCAGCGCGCCGACGCCACCCTGGGCATCGCCGACGGTGCCGCCCAAGCGTTGCAAGGTATCACCCAGGCCATGGAGCAGATCATGGAGCGCAACCTGGTGATCGCCAGCGCCACCGAGGAACAGGCCCAGGTGGCCCGTGAGGTGGACAGCAACCTGCTCAACATCCGCGACTTCGCCAGCCGCGCCGCCGAGGGCGCCGAGCAGTCCCGCGAAGCCACCCGCGACCTGGCGCAGCTGGCCGGCAACCTCGACGGGCTGGTGTCGCGCTTCAAGTTCTGAGGTTCGCCCCGTAGCCGCTGCCGCAGGCTGCGCTGGCCGGCAGCCACGCCGCAGATGTGTGGTGTACGTGAGGGCCAGCGCAGCCTGGCGGCAGCGGCTACACGGGGCCCTACTCGATTTCGGCCGCCGCCCGGTGCGCCATGATCTGCGGCAAGGTGCGCTCGATCCAGTCCGCCAGGCCGCCCACCAGGGCGACCGCTTCCTCGCCCCAGGGCGTCAGGCGGTATTCTACATGGGGTGGCACCACCGGCAGCGAGGTGCGCAGCACCAGCCCGTCGCCTTCCAGGCCTTGCAGCGTCTGCGCCAGCATCTTCTCGCTGACCCCGCCGATCTTGCGCCGCAAGTCGCTGAAGCGGTGCATGCCGCCCGCCAGAATCACCAGCACCAACACCCCCCAGCGGCTGGTGACATGCTTGAGCACGTCGCGCGAGGGGCAATTGGCGTCCATCAGTTCGCCCCGGCGCGCCTGGGCGGAGAATGAATCGCTCATTTCATACTTACCTTTTTGTGCGTACTTACTATTCGTTAGCTTAGGCTATAGGGTGATCGCTCTTTCATCACTTGCCAAGGTAAATCTTCATGATCGCAATCACTGGTGCCACCGGTCAGCTGGGTCGTCTGGTTATCGCTGCGCTGCTCAAGCGCGTGCCCGCCGACCAAATCATCGCCCTGGCCCGTCACCCGGAAAAGGCCGGCGACCTGGGCGTGGCTGTGCGTGAATTCAACTACGACCAGCCCGAAGCCATGGTGGTAGGCCTGCAGGGCGTGGACAAACTGCTGCTGATTTCGTCCAGCGAACTGGGCAAGCGCGCCGCCCAGCACCAGGCCGTCATCAACGCCGCCAAGCAGGCCGGCGTCCAGCTGGTGGCCTACACCAGCGTGCTGCACGCCACCGGCTCGGCCCTGGGCCTGGCCGCCGAACACCAGCAGACCGAACAGGCGCTGGCCGCCAGCGGCGTGCCCCATGTGCTGCTGCGCAACGGCTGGTACAACGAGAACTACAGCGCCGGCGTGCCGGCCGCGGTGGCCCATGACGCCCTGCTGGGCGCCGCTGGGGAAGGGCGCATCGCCTCTGCTGCCCGCGCCGACTACGCCGAGGCCGCCGCCGTGGTGCTGACCAGCGAAGGCCACGTGGGCAAGACCTACGAACTGGCTGGCGACAGCAGCTACACCCTGGCCGAGCTGGCTGCCGAGGTGTCGCGCCAGGCCGGTAAAAACGTGCCCTACAACAACTTGCCGGAGGCCGACTACAAGGCCGTCCTGGTGCAGGTGGGCCTGCCCGAGCCGATCGCTGACCTGCTGGCCAACTCCGACGCGGCGGCGGCCAAGGGCGCGCTGTTCGATGACAGCAAAGTGCTGAGCGGCCTGATCGGCCGGCCCACCACCCCGGTGGCCGAGGCGGTGGCGGTGGCCCTGAAGGGCTGAGGCGTCAGTTGTTGATGACGTAGAGGCAGATCGACAGGGTCAGCAGCGAACCGAGGGTCGAGATCAGGATGGTGCTGGACACCACCGAGGCCTCGCGCTTGTAGTATTCGGCCAGCATGAACGGCCCGGTGCCGGTGGGCAGGGCGCTGAGCAGCAGCGCCGAATGCGCCCACAGCGGCGGCAGGTGGAACACCTTGTAGGCCAGGAACCAGGTCAGCAACGGGTGGGCCACCAGCTTGATCAGCACCAGCAGCGAGGTCCCCTGGCGGGGGCCTTGCTGTTTCTGCGCCAAAAACAGCCCCAGGGAAATCAGCGCGCAGGGCGTGGTGGCCGCGCCCAGCAGGCTCAGGAACTTGCTCGCCGGGGCCGGCAGCGGCGCCCCGGTCATGGCCCAGCAGGCGCCCAGGATCGGCGACACCACCAGCGGGTTCCTGGCCAGCGCTACCAGCACCTTCAAGACAATGCGGTGCACCTGGGCTTCGCTCTGCAGGCCGATCTCGATGCACACCAGGGCCAGGCCGAACAGCACGCACACCACCAGCAGCGAAGCGATCAGCGCCGGCTCCAGGCCGCTGCCGCCCAGCACCATCACGCACAGGGGAATGCCGATGTAGCCGGTGTTGGCGTAGGACGCGCTGAGGGCGTCGATGCTGGCATCGGCGAAGTGCCCGGCCTTCTTCCAGCGCAGCGCCAGGGTCAGCACGAACATCGCCAGGGTGCCCAGGGTGAAGGTGGCGACGAAGCCGGGGTGCCAGATCTGCTCCCAGGTGGCGGTGGCGGTGGAGGTGAACAGCAGCGCAGGCAGGCACAGCCACACCACCATGCGGTTGATTTCCGAGGCAGCGGTGGGGCCCAGGCGGTTGGTGCGGCGGCAGACATAGCCCACCAGGATCAGCGCGAAAATGGGCAGCAGGACATTCAACACGGAAGACATGAGCAGCAGGAAACCTTGGTGTGCCGGACAAGCTGGCAAGGTTAAGGAAGTGAATCGTTAGCGTCCAATCTTTCTTGCCGCGGCTGGCGCACAGCGTGTAGGAGAATGCTTACACGGGCCGGCGGGAATCTCCTCTATGGGAAAATTCTCACCCTGCGTAGACTTGGATCCATCAACTGCTGCACAGGAGTGCAGCGGGATCAGGGAAGATCGACCATTGGCCCGGAGGGCTGCCGACAAGGAGTTGGATGGTCTTGAAGAAAACCCGCCTCGGCGGGTTTTTTGTTGCCTGCGAAAAAGCCCCTGCAGGGGCTTATTTTTTCACCGGCACGATTTTCTCGATGACGCTGTTGCTCAGTTGCACCAGCACGTATTTGTCGTTCACCCGCACCCAGTGGCTCTTGTCCTCGTCGGGGGCCGACAGGCCGTGGGCCTGCCAGTTCTTCACCTCTTCGGAGTCGCGGCGGAAGTGGTCGGGGATCTTGTCGCCGACCTTGAACTGGCCGGTGTCGGTGCCGGGTATCTGCACCGCAGGCTCCGTGGGTTGCGCCGCCTGGGCCAGCCCCGCCACGCCACTCAGACTTGCCACCACGACCGCCATCGCGGTCCATGTCGTGATTTTCATCCTGTACTCCCGGTGATTGAGGTCGTCACAACCTCTGACCCCGGGGGCCGCGAAACATTCCTTTTTTTGCCGGCGGACGCCTTTGTGGGAGCGGGTTCTACCCGCGAAAAGACCACTGCGGTCGGACTGTTTCCCCGCAGTGTGGCTTTCGCGGGCAGAGCCCGCTCCCACGGGGCCCCTCAGGTCAACAACTCGGCAAACGCCTTGTCAGCTTCCAGCACCGCCGGCAGGGCGCTGAACAGCGCGTCCAGGTCCAGGCCCTCCAGCAGCGGGCCGTCCACGGCCTCGCGGGCGTCGTCGGTGTCGCCGCCGCTGGCCTGCAGGGCGTCGGAGATGGCGATGGCCTGGGCCACCACGCGTGGCAGCTCGGCGGGTGGCGGGGCCTGCACGGGACGGGCCTGGTAGGCGATGGCGTGCTGGATGCTCACCGGCAGCTGCCAGCGCCGCGCCAACTCGGCACCCACCTCGGGGTAGCCAAAGCCCAGGTGCAGGGTTTCGCTGGCCGCGCGGCCGGCGTTGCCCGCCTTGTGGGCGTGGTTGATCTGCGCCGCCACCATGGGCGCGCCGGTCTGGATCAGCAGCTCGCCGATGTTGTGCATCACCCCGCAGGTAAACGCGGTCTCGGCGTCCAGCCCGGCCTGCTTGGCCAGCAGGCGGCAGATGCCGGCCACCTGGAAGCTCTTGAGCCAGAAGCCCTTGAGGTCGAAGTTGGCGCTGGCCTTGAAGGCACCGGTCACGGCCGAGGCCAGCACCAGGGTGCGCAGGGTGTTGAAGCCCAGGCGCAGCGCGGCGTCCTCGATGCTAGCCGACTCACGGGCGCCGCGAAAGCGCGCGGAGTTTGCCAGGCGCAGGATCTTGGCGGCGATCACCGGGTCTTTCTCGATATTGCGGGCCACGCTTTCGAGGCTGGTTGAGGGGCTGTCGAACTGCTGGATCAGGTCTTGCGCCACCTTGGGAATGCTGGGCAGGCTGTGCAGATCGGCGAATAGCGTTTCGATTTCCATGGCATGACACCTGTTGTGGACGCGGGTAGATTCAACCATAGGCAATTTTTGCCGGCTTGCCCGGCAAATCCCGACGCAATGTGCTGTTACCCCGACCGGGAAACCAGGGCGGGACAAATCGAATTACGCGTTGTAGAATCAAGTTACGCATATAAGAATAAACCGGCGGGGAATGGGTCCACATGAAGCGACTCGGGTTCAAATTGATTTTTGGTGATTTTCTCGCCCGCAGCGTGCGGGGCATCTCCTGCGCGCCACCCCGTGCACGTGCCTGACCGAACGACACCCTCTTTCGTTTTTAGCGCACTGCCTGCACGAGGAAACACATCATGGCCGATCTCTACGACAACCCCATGGGCCTCATGGGCTTCGAGTTCATCGAATTCGCCTCGCCCACCCCTGGCACCCTTGAGCCGATCTTCCAGATCATGGGCTTCACCAAGGTGGCCGAGCACCGCTCCAAGGACGTGCACCTGTACCGCCAGGGCAGCATCAACCTGATCCTCAACAACGAGCCGCACAGCCTGGCGTCGTACTTTGCCGCCGAGCACGGGCCGTCGGTGTGCGGCATGGCTTTCCGCGTGGCCAACGCCCACAAGGCCTACGCCCGCGCCCTGGAACTGGGCGCCCAGCCCATCGAGATCGCCACCGGGCCCATGGAGCTGCGCCTGCCGGCCATCAAGGGCATCGGCGGCGCGCCGCTGTACCTGATCGACCGCTTCGGCGAGGGCAGCTCCATCTACGACATCGACTTCAACTGGCTGCCGGGCGTGGACCGCCACCCCGTGGGCGCGGGCCTCAAGGTCATCGACCACCTGACCCACAACGTCTACCGCGGGCGCATGGCCTACTGGGCCGGGTTCTACGAGAAGCTGTTCAACTTCCGCGAGATCCGCTACTTCGACATCAAGGGTGAATACACCGGCCTGACCTCCAAGGCCATGACCGCGCCCGACGGCCTGATCCGCATCCCGCTGAACGAGGAATCGTCCAAGGGCGCCGGGCAGATCGAGGAGTTCCTCATGCAGTTCAACGGCGAGGGCATCCAGCACGTGGCGTTCCTCACCGACGACCTGGTGCAGACCTGGGACGCGTTGAAGGCCATTGGCATGCGCTTCATGACCGCGCCGCCCGACACCTACTACCAGATGCTCGAGGGCCGCTTGCCCGGCCACGGCGAGCCGGTGGGCGAGTTGCAGGCGCGCGGTATCCTGCTGGACGGCTCGTCGCAGCCGGGTGACCAGCGCCTGCTGCTGCAGATCTTCTCGCAGACCCTGATGGGCCCGGTGTTCTTCGAGTTCATCCAGCGCAAGGGCGACGACGGCTTCGGCGAGGGCAACTTCAAGGCGCTGTTCGAATCCATCGAGCGCGACCAGATCGAGCGCGGCGTGCTAAGCACCGAATAACCCCGATCCACGGTGCACGCGGACGCGGACGCGGCCGTTGGCCGCTGCTACAGGTGATATGCGTAGCAGCTGCCGCAGGCTGCGTCCGGCCCCACCGCCGATTCGCGGTGCACGCGGACGCGGCCTGGCGGCCGCTGCTACAGGTGATATGCGTAGCAGCTGCCGCAGGCTGCGTCCGGCCCCACCGCCGATTCGCGGTGCACGCGGACGCGGCCTGGCGGCCGCTGCTACGGGTGATGTGCGTAGCAGCTGCCGCAGGCAGCGTCCGGCCCCACCGCCGATTCGCGGTGCACGCGGACGCGGCCTGGCGGCCGCTGCTACGGACGCTGCTGGCGGCGCAACAGCCAATGGCACACGCCGCCGGTCAGCACACCCAGCAACAACAACCCGCCCAGGGTCGACAGTCCCTGTATCCTCCACAGCTCCCAGGCCTTCTCCGGCGAGAACCCGCTGTGCACCCGGTAGCCATGGCGTTCCGACACCTGCGAGGTGTGATGCACCTGGTGGTCGGGAATCTCGCCATCCTGGATGCTGCTGTCGCCCCACAGGAACGCGTTGCCTACCTGCATGATCAGCACTGTGTCGCCCTGGATCAGCCGCAGCGCCTCGGCCAGCGTGCGGCCGTCGATCACCGTACGCACGCCCAGCGGGTGTTCGTACAGCCGGTACACCAGCGATGCCTCGTTCGGGGTCACCGGGTTGCTGGCGCGCAACAGCAGGTGACGGTTGAAGTATTCGCCAGGCTCCACCGCCCGCTTGTAGGCGCCGTAGAACGAGCTGCAGTAGGCGTCGTGGTTGCGCACCAGGTTGGCCGAGCGCACGTAGGGCTCGATGGTGACTTCCTGCAGGATCGCCTGGATCACCGCGGCGTTGCAGGGCTTGCCCGCCAGTGGCATCAGGCGTTGGGCGCTCTGGGCGGCCTGGTCAATCATGCTGTCCAGCTGGCGCACGGCTTCGCCAGCCACATGCTGGGCCTGGAATTCGAAGGTGCGGGTCACCTGCCAGCGCAGCACCAGCATGCCGCTGAGCACCGGCAGCAAGCCGATAAGCCCGGCGACGAGCAGCGCGCGCACGCGCGCCGAGGGGAGGGGAAAGGCTTTCATGGGCACGTCCTTGTGTCGGGGGGAGGAGGATCATCCCGCCAGCATAAGGGCGCGTGCCCGGCGTTTTTGTGGCCGCTATCGCAGCATGGCGTGGGACTTCACGCAGCGCCCGGTGGGCCGTTTCAGTTGGCCAGCGCCTCGGCGCGCGGCAGGCGTTCCTGGGCCGGGCTGCGGGCGAAGTAGCGCTTGTACTCGCGGCTGAACTGCGAACTGCTCTGGTAGCCCACGCGGTGCGCCACCTGGCTGACGCTCATGCCTTCGGCCACCAGCATCGAGCGTGCCTTGATCAGCCGCAGCTGCTTGAGGTACTGGATGGGCGAGGCCATGGTGGCGCGCTTGAAATGCTCGTGGAAGGTCGAGGCGCTCATGTTGGCCCGGCGCGCCAGTTCATCCACCTGCAGCGGTTGATCGAAATGGCTGTGCAGCCAGGTCAGGGCGCCGGCAATGCGCGCGAACTGCCCCTGTTGCTCCACCAGCGCGCGCAGCACCCCGCCCTGGGGCCCGCGCAGGGCGGCGAACAGCACCTCGCGCAGGCGCGACTGGCCCAGGATGCGGCAGGCTTGCGGGTCGTGCAGGCACTCCAGCAGGCGTTCCACGGCGCAGCGCATGTCCTCGTCCAGCTCGGCGCTGACCATCGAGGAGGGCGTCTGCACCTGATGCTCGGCTGGCCCCATGGCCAGCACCAGCTCACCCAGCACCAGGCGGTCGATGGGAATGCTCACGCCCAGCAGCGGCAATTGCTCGGTGGCGAAGGTCTCGTACTGGAACGGCACCGGCAGCGCCTGCACCAGGTAGTGGCCGGCGCCGTACTCCAGCGCACGCTCGCCCAGGTAGGCGATCTTGCTGCCCTGGGCAATGATCATCAGGCTGGGGTCGTAGATCTGTGGGCAACGGGCGGCGTTGCCGTGGGAACTGACCACGCGCAGGCCGTCGATGGCCGTGGGCAGGAAGCCGTCGCAGTGGGCCAGGGGCTGGAGCAGGGACACCAGACGGGCATTGGCGTCCAGGTGGCAGGTGGGTGACATGAAGGGTTCCGCAGTGGTGATGACAGTCAGGGTGCCATGATCGCAAATTTTTGCCCGCCTGCGGGGGCTCCCGGAGGAATAGGCATGCATCGCGCAGGATCACCCATGGCCCCGGGGCGCCTGAATCCGGACAATGCCGCCGCTTTAAGGGCTTGTGCCCTGTTATCGCAAAAGAGGTACCGCATGTCTAAAGCTCTGGGTTACGCCGCACTTACCCCCACCACGCCCCTGGCGCCACTGGCCTTCGAACGCCGCGACCCGCGCGCCAACGACGTCAGCATCGATATCCTGTACTGCGGCGTTTGCCACTCCGACCTGCACCAGGCCCGCAACGAGTGGGGCATTGCCGTGTACCCGCTGATGCCTGGCCACGAAATCGTCGGCAAGGTCACCGCCGTGGGCCCGGCCGTGCGCAACTACAAGGTCGGCGACCTGGTGGGCGTGGGCTGCATGGTCGACTCGTGCCAGCAGTGCGCGGCCTGCCGCAAGGACCTGGAGCAGTACTGCCAGGCCGGCCCGACCATGACCTACGCCACCCCGGACCGCATCGACGGCACCAACACCATGGGCGGCTACTCCGACCACATCGTGGTGCGTGAAGAGTTCGTGGTGCGCATTCCCGAGGGCATGGACCTGGCTGCTGCCGCGCCGATCCTGTGCGCCGGCATCACCACCTACTCGCCGCTCAAGCACCACGGCGTGGGCGCTGGCCACAAGGTCGGCATCCTGGGCATGGGTGGCCTGGGCCACATGGGCATCAAGTTCGCCAAGGCCCTGGGCGCCGAAGTGACCGTGTTCACCCGTTCCGCCAGCAAGGCCGCCGAGGCACGCAAGCAGGGCGCCGACCACGTCATCGTCTCCACCGACCAGGCGCAGATGGCCGCTGCCGCCGGGCGTTTCGACTTCCTGCTGGACACCATCCCGGTGCAGCACGACCTCAACCCCTACCTGCAGACCCTGACCTTCGACGGCGTGCACATCCTGGTGGGCCTGATCGAGCCGGTGTCGCCGCCGCTGCACGCTGCCAACCTGGTGCTGCAACGCCGCGTGCTGGCCGGCTCGCTGATCGGCGGCATCGCCGAGACCCAGGAAGTGCTGGACTTCTGCGCCGAGCACGGCATCACCTGTGACATCGAGATGCTCGACATCCGCAACATCAACGAAGCGTTCGAGCGCATGATCGTGGGTGATGTGAAGTACCGTTTCGTCATCGACATGGCCACCCTGAAGGCCTGATGCACCGCACCCCGTAGCCGCTGCCGCCAGGCTGCGCTGGCCCTCGCATGCACTGAAGATCTTCAGCGTACGCAAGGGCCAGCGCAGCCTGCGGCAGCGGCTACGGCGTGGTGTGGCAAATGTGCAGCAAATGCGAACTTTCCCCCGCAACCCTTGCACCCATCCCCCCGGCGCGCCTTAAATACACGGCTCCAGCGACTCCCGTGTGCCCGCCCGATGAAAATCCGCCTGTCCACCAAACTGTTCCTGGCCCTGATGACCACCATGATCCTGGTGGTGCTGGCCATGGCCTTCGCCAACGGCTTCAGCTTTACCCGCGGGTTCCTTGGCTATATCAACGAACTGGCCGAGCAGCGCACCCGCGACGCCCAGCCACGCTTCGTGCAGGCCTACCGCGAGCACGGCAGCTGGGACTTTCTGCGCAACCAGCCCCACGCCTGGTTCCAGCTGGTGCGCCCCGACGCGCCGACTGCCGACGACGTGGTGCGCTTCACCCCCACCTCCGACCTGACCGGTGCAGTGTTCCGCATCACCCTGCTGGACACCGACAACCAGCGCGTGATGGGTTTCGACGACGTCAGCGACGACGCCCTGCGCGTGCCTGTGGTGGTCGCTGGCAAGACCGTCGGCTGGCTGGCCACCACGCCGCTGCAAAGCGTCACCGAGGCCGGCGGCGAGCGCTTCATGCGCCAGCAGATCGCCTCCAGCCTGATCGTCGCCATGGTCGCGCTGATGCTCGCCGCCTTGATTGTCTGGTGGGTGTCGCGGCGCCTGCTGGGCCCGGTGCGCCAGGTGGCCGCCGCCACCCACCGGCTGGCCGCGGGCACCTACAGCGAGCGGGTGGCGGTGGACAGCGACGACGAGGTCGGCCTGCTGGCCCGCGACTTCAACCAACTGGCCCTGACCCTGGAGCGCAACGAGCGCATGCGCCGCGAATTCATGGCCGACGTCTCCCACGAACTGCGCACGCCGCTGTCGGTGCTGCGTGGCGAGCTGGAAGCGCTGGAAGACGGCGTGCGCAAGCTCGACGGCGAATCGCTGCAGTCCTTGCTGGCAGAGGTGGGCATGCTCGGCAAGCTGATCAACGACCTCTACGAGCTGTCCCTGGCCGACGTCGGCGCGCTGTCCTACCGCAAGCACTCCATGGACGTGGTCGACGCCCTGGGCCAGTGCGCCGCCATCTTCCGCGAGCGCTTCGCCAGCCATGACATTCGCCTGGACCTGCAGGCCCATCGCGGGCCCATCCAGGTGCTGGGCGACGAAGGCCGCCTGCAGCAGCTGTTCAACAACCTGCTGGAAAACAGCCTGCGCTACACCCAGGCCGGCGGCCAGCTGCGGGTCAGTGCCATCGCCGAAGGCGGCCGGGTGCACATCGACTTCATGGACACCGCCCCCGGCGTCAGCCCTGAATTCCTGCCACGCCTGTTCGAGCGTTTCTACCGCGGCGAAGCCTCGCGCAACCGCGCCAGCGGCGGCGCCGGCCTGGGCCTGGCCATCTGCCACGCCATCGTCGAGGCCCACGGTGGTACGCTAACTGCGCAGCCTTCGCCCATGGGCGGGCTGTGGTTGGCCATCGTGTTGCCCCTGGAGCAAGCATGAGCATCGAAGACCTACCCGCACACGTCCTCGTAGTAGAAGACGAACCCAAGCTGGCGGCGCTGCTGCGCGACTACCTGAGCGCCGCCGGCCACCAGGTGCAATGCATCGGCGACGGCCTGCAGGTGCTGCCCGCAGTGCGCGCGGCCATGCCCGACCTGATCCTGCTGGACCTGATGTTGCCCGGCCAGGACGGCGTGGCGGTGTGCCGCCAGCTGCGCGCCTTCAGCGACGTGCCGGTGGTGATGATCACCGCGCGGGTGGAGGAGGTGGACCGCCTGCTGGGCCTGGACGTGGGCGCCGACGACTACATCTGCAAACCCTTCAGCCCGCGCGAAGTGGTGGCCCGGGTGCGCGCCATCCTCCGCCGGCGCCCGCGCGCGGCCAGCGACGCCGGCCTGCAGCTGGACGAAAGCACCTGGAAGGCGCGCTTCAACCAGGTGGAACTGGACCTCACGCCCGTGGAGTTCCGCCTGCTCAAGGCGCTGAACGAGCACCCGGGGCGGGTGTATTCGCGCGACCAGCTGATCGACCGCCTGTACAGCGACCACCGCGTGGTCACCGACCGCACCGTGGACAGTCACGTCAAGAACCTGCGGCGCAAGCTGGAGCAGGCGGCGCCGGGCCAGGAGCCGATCCAGTCGATCTACGGCGTGGGCTACAAGCTGGAGTGGTAGCCGCCCCGGCACCCAGGGGCTATCCTGTCGGGCTCAGCCATTGAAGGTTCAGCCGATGCAGGAAGTATCGCTGGGTGTTTTTCCCGCCACCACCGGCGTGATGAGCGACGAAGTGCGCCGCTTCGACTGGAGCGCCACGCCCCTGGGGCCCATGGACGACTGGCCGCTGGCGCTGCGCATGGCCGTGGAGCTGGTGCTGTCCAACGCCTTCCCGGCCTGCCTGGCCTGGGGCCCGCAGCTGATCGCCATCCACAACGACGCCTTCGTGCCGATCCTCGGTGACAAGCCCGCGCCCCTGGGCCGGCCGTTCAGCGAGGTGTGGGGCGAAGTGTGGCCCCAGGTTCGCGCCATCGCCGACCGCGCCCTGGCCGGCGAACCCACCTTCAACCAGGACCTGCCCCTGGTGATCAACCGCCGCGGCTACCCCGAGCCCGCCTGGTTCACCTTCTCCTACAGCCCGGTGCGCGACGAGCAGGGCCAGGTCATGGGCTTTCTCGACACGGTGATGGAGACCACCGACACCATCATCGCCCAGCGCCGCACCAAGGAGCTGGCCGACAGCTTCGAGCGCCAGGTGGCCGAACGCACCGCCGACCGCAACCGCCTGTGGCAGCTGTCCTCGGACATCATTCTGGTGACCCGCCAGGACCTGCAGGTGGTAGCCCTGAACCCGGCCTGGGAGCAGGTGCTGGGCTGGAACGAGTGCCAACTGCGCGGCAGCAGCGTGCTCGACCTGGTGCATGAAGATGACCGCGCCACCGTGCTGGCCGCCGCCGCGCAGCTGGCCCGCGGCGAATCGGTGCACGACCTCGACTGTCGCCTGCGCCACAGCCACGGCGGCTACCGCTGGATCAACTGGGCGGCGGTGCCCGGCGACGGCTTCTTCAACGCCGTGGGCCGCGATATCACTGTCGAGCGCGAGCGCACCGAGGCCCTGCGCCAGGCCGAAGAGCTGCTGCGCCACAGCCAGAAAATGGAAGCCGTGGGCCAACTGACCGGTGGCCTGGCCCACGACTTCAACAACCTGCTGACCGGTATCACCGGCAGCCTGGAGCTGCTGCGGCGGCGCATCGACCAGGGCCGCTTCGGTGAATTGGACCGCTACCTGGACGCCGCCCACGGCGCCGCCAACCGCGCGGCCACCTTGACCCACCGGCTGCTGGCCTTCGCCCGCCGCCAGACCCTCGACCCGCGCCCCACCGACGTCGTGCTGCTGGTGGACGGCCTGCGCGACCTGATCCGCCAGACCCTGGGCCCCACGGTGGTGCTCGACTGGCAGCCGCAGCTGGCGCCGTGGACCGTGCTGGTGGACCCCAACCAGCTGGAAAGTACGGTGCTGAACCTGTGCATCAACGCCCGCGACGCCATGCCCGACGGCGGCCACCTGGTGCTGCAGGTGCATCACCATGAACAGTTGGCATCGGCGCGCAGCGACGACGAGCTGCCGGCCGGTCAGTACCTGTGCCTCAGCGTGATCGACAGCGGCACCGGTATGCCCCCCGAAGTCATCGCCCGGGCCTTCGATCCGTTCTTCACCACCAAGCCCATCGGCCAGGGCACCGGCCTGGGGCTGTCGATGGTCTACGGCTTCGCCCGCCAGTCGGGCGGGCGCGTACGCATCGAATCGACCCTGGGCGAGGGCACCGCGGTGCGCCTGTACCTGCCGCGCCACCTGGGCGCCGCGCAGCAGGCCAGCGACCCTTGCGCCAGCCCGGTGGCGCGCCCGGCGCGGCTGGGCGAGACCGTGGTGCTGATCGACGACGAGGCCACCTTGCGTACCTTGGTGGCCGAGCAACTGGAGGAGATGGGCTACGAAGTGCTGCAGGCCGCCGACGGCGTGGCCGGCCTGGCGCTGTTGCAGATGACCGGCGAGGTGGACCTGCTGATCACCGACGTCGGCCTGCCCGGTGGCCTCAACGGCCGCCAGGTGGCGGACGCCGCCGCGCGCATCCGCCCGGGGCTGAAGGTGCTGTTCATCACCGGCTATGCCGAACAGGCGGTGATGACCCGGGCGCAGCTGGAGCCGGGCATGCACCTGCTGGTCAAGCCGTTCACCTTGCAGGCCCTGAGCGAGCGGGTGCGGGCGGTGCTGGACGCGTGACCGCCCTGGCCCGGCGTTCCAGCCACAGGTAGGCCACGCAGGCAATCAGCAGCGGCAGCAGGAAATACAGCGCGCGGTAGCCCAGCAGCGCCGCCAGCAGCGTGCCCTTGGAGTACTGGCCCTGCAGCAGGCTCATGAACACCGCTTCCAGCACCCCCAGCCCGGCGGGAATGTGGGTGATGACCCCGGCAATGCTGCTGATCAGCAGGATCGCCAGCACCGTCGGGTAGCCGACCTTGGCCGGCAGCAGCAGGTAGATCAACGCCGCCATCAGCGACCAGTTCAGTGCCCCCAGCAGCGCCTGCGCCAGCGCCAGGCGCACGCCGGGGAGGGTGATGGCCTGCTGGCGGACATGCCAGGTGCGGCGCGTGGCAAAGGCGCAGGCCAGCAGGTACGCGGCGCCGGCCAGCAGCATGGCCACGCCGATCAGGCGCAGGCCGTCCTGGCCCATCTTCACGCTGTCGGGCAGCGGCGGCAGGCCGGCGGCGAACACCACGCCGCCCAGCAGCAAATAGCCCAGCCAGTTGGTGACCAGCCCCAGGCTGAGGATTTTGGTGATGGTCGGCACGTCCAGCCCCAGCTTGCCGTACAGGCGATAGCGCAGGGCAATGCCGCCCACCCACGAGCTGAGGTTGAGGTTGAACGCGTAGCAGACGAACGCCAGCGGCAGCACCTGGAGCGCGGGCAGGCGGTGCCCGGTGTAGCGCCGCGACAGCAGGTCGTAGCTGGCGAACACGCCGTAGCTCAGCAGGGCGATGCCGGCGCCCGCGGCCAGCAACGGCGAGGGGTAGGCGCGTAGGGCGTGGCCCACTTCCTGCCAGTCCATGTTGCGCAGGAGCATCACCAGCAGCACGGGCACCAGCACCAGGAACAGCATGTTGACGCCCCGGCGCAGCCATTTCCACAGGCGTGGGTGGCTACTCATAAGCCTTGGCCTCAGCGCTTTCCACCGGTTCCTTGAGCACCGGCCCCAAGGGGGCCAGCTTCGGCGAGTGGGCTGGGAACATGCCGACGATGGCCGGGAAATGCCGCAAAAAGTGGAAACTCAGGAAAATCAGCGGCGCCCGCCACCAGTAGCCGCGCAGCACCCGCTGCAGGGTCACGGTCTTGCAGTGCTGGCTGGCCAGCTCGGCCAGATGGTCATGCAGCACCTGGTTGAACGCGGCGTCGTCAATCACCACGTTGGCTTCCAGGTTCAGCGACAGGCTCAGCGGGTCGAGGTTGCTGGAGCCCACCGTGGCCCAGGTCTGGTCGATCACCGCGACCTTGCCGTGCAGCGGCCGCTGGGTGTATTCGCGGATCTGCACGCCGTCGCGCAGCAGGTAGTTGTACAGCAGCCGTGAGCACAGGCGCACCAGCGGCATGTCGGGCATGCCCTGCAGAATCAGGGTCACTGCCACGCCCCGGCGCGCGGCGTTGCGCAACTCGCGCAGCAGGCGGTAGCCGGGAAAGAAATAGGCGTTGGCGATGATGATGCGCTGCTGCGCGCGGCGGATGCCCAGCAGGTACTGGTGCTCGATGTCATCGCGGTGGGCCTGGTTGTCGCGGATCAGCAACAGCATGCGTGCGGTGCCGCTGTCGGCCTCGATGTGCTGCCGCGGCGTCAGCCAGGGCCGGGCCTGGCGGCGCACGCGGCTGGTCTCGTCGAGCAGGGTGAGGGTGGCCTGGTGCAGGTCGGCGACGATCGGCCCCTGCACCTTCACCGCGTAGTCCTGCTTGGCCATGGGCCCGGACTGCAGCAGGTGGTCGGCGCTGTAGTTGATGCCGCCGATGAAGGCGGTCTCGCCGTCCACCACCACGATCTTGCGGTGCAGGCGGCGGAACAGGTTGGTGCGCAGGCCCAGCACCTTGGGGCGCGGGTCGAAGGCCTGCAGGTGCACGCCGGCCTCCACCAGCTCGCGCAGGAAGCGGCTGCTGAGGTCGGCTGTGCCGTAGCCGTCCACCAGCACCTCCACGCGCACGCCGCGGTGGGCGGCGCTGATCAGCGCCAGCTGTAAAGGCCGGCCCACTTCGTCCTCGAACAGGATGAAGGTCTCGATCAGCACCTCTTCGCGCGCCGCGGCGATGGCCTGCAGCACACTGTCGAAGAACGCCTCGCCGTTGATCAGCAGCTGCACGGCGTTGTCATCGCGCCACGAGCGGTTCACAGGCGCACCTCCACGGCCAGTGGCACATGGTCGGACAGGTGCGACCAGGGCTTGCGCGCCAGCACCTTGGGGGTCAGGGCGGTGGCGTTGCGCAGGTACACACGGTCCAGGCACAGCAGCGGCAGGCGCGCCGGGAACGTACGGGCCGGGGCGCCGTAGGCCTGGGCGAACACCTCGTGCAGGCCGCACTCGGCCAGCACCGCGTCGGCGCGCTTGCGCCAGTCGTTGAAGTCGCCGGCGACGATCACCGGGGCGTCGATGGGCACCGCGTCCAGCAACTGCGCCAACAGTTGCAACTGGCGTTGGCGCTGGCGCTCGCCCAGGCCCAGGTGCACGCACACCGTGTGCACCTCGCGGTGCCCTGGCACGGCCAGCACCGAGTGCAGCAGCCCGCGCTGCTCGGCGCCGTTGACGCTGATGTCGTGGTTGTCGTGGCTCAAGATCGGGAATTTCGACAGCAGCGCGTTGCCGTGCTCGCCGTCCGGGTACACCGCGTTGCGGCCATAGGCGAACACCGGCCACATGCTGTCGGCGAGGAACTCGTACTGCGGCACGTCCGACCAGTTGTCGAACCGCTGGCCGTGCAGGCGGTGCATGCCCAGCACCTCCTGCAGGAACACCACGTCGGCCGACACCGCCCGCACCGCCTCGCGCAGCTCGGGCAGCACGAAGGTACGGTTCAGCGCGCTGAAGCCCTTGTGGGTGTTGACCGTCAGCAGCCGCAGGGTGCGCACCGTGGCGGCCGGCTCGGCGAATGGCCGGGGTTGGGGCGTGAGCATGGCGTGACCGTCCTTGCGCGGCTGGGTATTCAATACCGACTCGGGGGGGCGGGCAAAGTTCGCTGGTGTGGGTGGGACGCGGCCTGCGGCCGCTGCTACAGGTGCTGCGGCTACACCAAACCCGCGTAGCTACGGCGCGGTATGCCCGCGAATGCGCGTCGCCTGCATCGCGGCCAAGGCCGGCTCCTACCACGGACGGCGTAGGAGCCGACTTTAGTCGCGATGCAGGCAACGCGGTTTCAAGACAGTTGCTGCTACAGGACGGGGTGTAGCAGCGGCCGCAGGCCGCGTCCTTTGCGTACACTTCTGCTAAGTTGTACGATGACTTCACCCGCTTCGCACAACAACTACCCCAGGAGCTCCCATGACCCAGCCCACCCCAGTCCTTATCGCAGGCCCCTTGCTGCCCAGCCTGCAAACAGCGGTAGACACCCACTTCGCCGCCACCCACTACTGGGAACTGGCCGACCAGCAGGCCTGGCTGCAGGCCAACGGCGCCAGCATCAAGGCCCTGGTCACCAGCGGCGTGTACGGCGCCAGCGCGGCGTTGTTGGGGCAGTTGCCCAACCTGGAGGCCATCTTCAGCTTCGGCGTGGGCTATGACGCCATTGCCGTGGACGTGGCCCGCGACCGCGGCATCGTGGTCACCAACACCCCGCAGGTGCTGGACGATTGCGTGGCGGACACGGCCATGGGCCTGATTCTCGACACCTTGCGCCGCTTCACCGAGGCCGACCGCTACGTGCGTGCCGGCAAGTGGCCCCAGGCGCGCTTCCCGGTGGCGGTGAAGGTCGGCGGCAAGAAGCTGGGCATCGTCGGCCTGGGCAACATCGGCCAGGCCATCGCCAGGCGGGCGGCGGCGTTCGACATGGAGATCCTGTACCACAACCGCAGCCCCAAGGCGGGGGTCGACTACCGCTACTTCGCCGAACTCGACGCGATGATCAGCGCCTGCGACGTGCTGGTGCTGGCAGTGCCGGGCGGCAAGGCCACCGACCGCCTGATCGACGGGCGGCGCCTGGCGCTGCTGGGCAGCAAGAGTTTCCTGATCAACATCGCCCGCGGTTCGGTGGTGGACCAGCCGGCGCTGATCCAGGCGCTGCAGCAGGGCACCATCGCCGGCGCCGGCCTGGATGTGTTCGAGGCCGAACCGCAGGTGCCCGAGAGCCTGTTGGCGATGGACAACGTGGTGCTGCTGCCACATGTGGGCAGCGGCACCCAGGAAACCCGCCAGGCCATGGGCGACCTGGTGTGGAAGAACATCGAGGGCTGGTTCTACAACGGCAAGCGCCCGCTCACCCCGGTGTAACCCCTTTGCGGTTACGGGGCTTTATCGGGTGAGCAGGCCGTCCACCGTCTGCCGGCACACCTCGCGGGCCTGCTCCAGCACGCGGCGCTTCCACTCATCGGTCTCCACGTAGAACGCCTCGCGTATCTGCTGCTTGATACGCTGGCGTTGCTCGGCGCCGGTGCGCGGGTGGCGTTGCAGCCACTGTTCGGCGCGCAGCGCCTGCAGCACTTGCGGGCCGGGCTGGGTGCCGTATTCCAGGGTCAGGCCGTTGTACTGGGCCTGCGGGCATTCTTCCATCACGGCCAGGTCGAGGGTGCCGCGCAAGTGCGCCGAGGTCGAACTGCCGTCGAAGCTGTTGGTCACCTCAGGACCCCACCAAGCCTTGGCCCGGGCCAGGTCGTTGGCGCTGGCCGGGCCCTTGTAGATGCGCTCGCCCACGCCCATCGGGCCCAGCCCGGTGTGCAGGTCGATCCAGCCGATGCGCTGGCAGGCCTGGGCGTGTTCGCGCAGCACCTGGCGCACCCGCTGGTTGCTCCAGGTGGGCGCGGTGCCGCTGAAGAACAGCCCGTCGGGGTGGCTCGCCTGGCCGCTGGAGATGGCCGCTTGCAGCGCCTTGCGGCCCTTGCGCAGCACCTGCAGCATCAGCTTCAGCTCGTTGATGCGTGACGGCGGCCACTGCTCGGGCAGCAGCCGCTGGGCGATGGCGGCGTAGCCGGGGTTGGCCGGCTGGGGCTGGCTGAAGTCGAGGAAGTTGCGGTTGAGGTCGACGTTCTCATGGGTCACCCGCCGCAGCCACGAGAAACCGTAGGGGTTGAGCGCGTGCAGGTACAGCACGGCCAGGTCCTGCTGTTCGGTCAGCGCCATCCAACTGTCGTCGTTCAACAGATCCAGCTGCACCGCCGAGCCACAGAAGCCCTCGATGCCGTGGCAGCCGCTGCTGATCACCATCAGGTTGCGCGCGTCGGGCGCGCCCACCCGGCACACGTCCAGGGCCAGGGTTTCATTGTCACTGCCGGTGTGCGGGTGCACGTGCGACTGCACGGCGAGGCCGCGGCGCGCGCAGGCCAGCAGAAACTGTTGGCGCGCCTGGGCGTAGCTTGAAGCAAACACGGAAAGGTTCATGCGAGGGTCCTGGTAGGCAACGAACGGGAACGGCGCGCGCAGGCAGGCGCCGCGCGGGGCAGGCCCGCGCGCCGTGGGTCAAGCAATGAAAAAGAAGGGGGTTCAGCCGGCCCAGCGCGCCTGCAGGGCTTGGCGCGTGCGCGCCGGCGCGATGATCACCAGCCCCAGCGCCGCGCAGACCATGGCGGCCACGCCGATGCCGTGCAGCGCGGTCTCGAAGCCGCGGGCGATGTCACCGTCGAACAGCGTGACCAGCCGGCCCACGGCCCAGGGCGCGAACATGCCCGAGAGGGTCATGCTGCCCACGTGGATCGCCAGCATGGCGCCGCGCTGGCGCAGCGGCGAGATGTGCGAGGTGATGGTCATGCCGAAGGCGAACACGCCGTTGAGCAGCACGCCGCCCAGCACGTAGCACGCCAGCTTCATGGCCAGCCCGGCGGTCAGCGTGCCCAGGGCGCAGAAGGCCAGGCCGCCGAGGATGCAGCAGGCCATGGGCGGCAGCACCAGGCTGCGCTGCACGCTGGCGCCGCCTTTGAGCAGGCGCTGGGACAGCGCCGACAGCAGCAGGTTGATGACGATGATGCTCAAGGTGGCGGCAAACAGCACGTAGCCGGCCTGCATGCTGCCCAGGCCCAGGCCTTTCTGCAGGTACACCGCCGACCAGCTGAACGACAGCGCGTTGGGCAGGTAGGCCAGGAAGCACATCAGCGAGATCCACACGAAGGTGCGGTTGAGCAGCAGGTGCCGGTAGGGCACGGTCGGGCTCGCCGCTTGCGGTGCTGCCCCTTGGCTGCCTTCGGCGCCGAACAGCCACCAGGCCAGCATCCACGCCAGGCTCAGGCCTGCCAACAGCAGGTAGGCCGAGCGCCAGCCAAAATGGGCAATGCTGAAGGGCAGGGCGATAGCGCCCAGCAGGCCGCCCAGCATGATCGACACCTGCAGCAGCGATGCCGGCAGCACCTGCTTGTCGGCTGCGTACCACTTGAAGCTGGCGTGCTGGGTAACCGCCGTGCCCGGGCCACAACCGGCGCCCAGCAGCAGGCGGCTGGCAGTCAGCGCCGCCAGGCCATTGGCGAAGGTCACCAGCAGCTGCGCGCTGGTCCACACCAGCGCCATCAGGGCCAGAATCCAGCGGGTGGGAAAGCGGTTGGCGAGGAAGCCCACGGCGATGCCCGACAGCGAATACAGGAAGAAAAACGCGCTGCCGACGAAGCCGAACTGCTCGGTGCTCAGCTGCAGTTCATCGATGATCTGCGGGCCGGCGAAGGCGAAGATGGTCTTGTCCAACACGCTGATGACCATCACGGCCATCAGCAGGCCGATCACCAGGGGGCGGCGCGGGGGCGCTCTCATGGGAAATCCTTGTGCGGTGGAGTTGCGATGGCCACAGCATGCCCCAGCCCCCTGCGCCTGGATAATCACCTCTGCACATGCTTATCAGGGCTGGTTATGGCGACCGTAGCCGCTGCCGAAGGCTGCGCTGGCCGGTGTGAACACCGGAGATTTTCAGTGAGGCACAGGGCCAGCGCAGCCTTCGGCAGCGGCTACGGGTGTCAGGCCAGCTCCGGCGCCTTCACCGCATGCGGGCTCTTGTACACATAGATCAGCTCATCGGCCAGCGCCTTGGCCTCGCGCGTCATCAGCTCCTGGTCGCGGCACACCAGCGAGATGTTCATCGGCGGCACCGGCTCGGCGATCTTCAGCACCTGCAGGCCGTTGGTGAAATTCTGCGTGCGGTCGAGAATGCGCTGCGACCAGTAGCTGACTGCGTCGCTGGTGGCGGCCATCTCGGAAAACAGCACCACCGAGGCGCACTCGATGACGTTGTCGGGCCAGGCGATGGCGTGGTGCTCGAACATCATGTTCACCTTGGACTGCTCCATGGAGTCCTGCAGCAGCCAGTCCAGCTCGCGCAGTTCGGCCAGGCTGGTGGCGCCGGCACTGGGGTGGCCGGTGCGCACAGCCAGCACCGCGGGTTGCTCGAACAGCTCCACCCAATGGAAGCCATCGGTGCAGCGCGCGGCGGGCAGGGAGGTCAGGGCCATGTCCAGCAAACCCTCGCGCAGACCCTCCATCAGCTTGGAAGGGCGCAGCTCGTGGATCTGGATGTGCACCTTTGGGTAACGTTTGCGGTAACGGTTGAGGCTGTTGACGAACTGCGGCCCCGGCGTCACCGGTGACACGCCGATGGACAGCTTGCCGTCCATCACGCCCTTGAGCGTCTCGATTTCCTCGCGTGCGCGGCGCACTTCCTCGAGGATCAGGCGTGCGCGGCGCACCAGCCGTTCACCGTACTCGGTGGCGGTGATGCCGCGGTTGGAGCGGATCAGCAGCGGCACGCCCAGCTCCGCTTCCAGTTCCTTGATGCCCTTGGACAGGGCCGGCTGGGAGATATGCAGCAGGCGCGAGGCCTCCTGGATACTGCCGCTTTCACAGATGGAGACCATGGCCCGCAGTTGATGCAACTTCATGAGCACTCGCCGAACTTCAGGATGTTCATGAATTCAAAGCAAAATTCGGGCCTATGAGGCGGCCTGGCGGCCGCTGCTACGGGATTCGCGAACACCGTAGCAGCGGCCGCCAGGCCGCGTCCGCTTTTAGCGAATGCCGGTGACCCGCAACGCCGACGGGGTGAAGTCCTTGCGGCTCATGGGCACGTTGAAGGTGTAGCCGTTCTTCTCCTCGTTGTGCAGCGAGTTCACCGCGTAGCGCCCCGACAGCAGGTCGTAGTGCACTTCGGCGGCAAAGGACGGCGCCTTGACGTTGTAGAAGAAGCTCGCATGGCCCTCCGACACCCGCCACAGCGCGCCGTGGCCATCGTAGGCCTCGGTCTCGGCGCCTTGCCAGCTGTCTTCGTCGATGTAGATATCACGCCGCGAATAGATATGCCGCTCGCCCGGCTTCAGCGTTGCGGTCAGGTGCCACACCCGGTGCAGCTCGTAGCGGGTCAGGTCCTGGTTGATGTGGCCGGCCTTGACGATGTCGGTGTACTTGAGCGTCGGCGCTTCCAGGCGGTAGCTGTTGTAGGGGATGTACAGCTCCTGCTTGCCCACCAGCTTCCAGTCGAAGCGGTCCGGGGCGCCGTTGAACAGGTCGAAGTCGTCGTAGGTGCGCAGGCCTTCGGCGGCCGGGCTGTCATAGGCCACCTGCGGCGCGCGGCGCACCCGGCGCTGGCCGGCGTTGTACATCCAGGCCTCGCGCGGCTCCTTCACCTGGTCCACGGTCTCGTGCACCAGCAGCACGCCACCGACCATGCGCGCCGGGGCCAGGAACTCCTCGCGGTAGAAGCTGAGGATATTCGCCTGCTCCTGCGGGTCGTAGTCGCTCAGGCCGGTGGGGAAGGCCAGCTCCTGCTTGAGTACGGTGGGGGTGAAGTCGCCGTTGGCCTGGGGCGAGGCCTGCATGACGATGCGTTTCATCGTGTCGCCACGGTAGCGGCCGATCAGGTTCCAGATCACCTCCAGGCCGTCCTTGGGAATAGGGAAGGGCACCGCGCCGGGGTGGTAGTGCTCCAGGCCGTTGCCGCCGGCCACCAGCTGCGTGTCGGTGGCGTTCTGGCGGGTGGCGGCCAGGCTCTTGTCGGGCAGGCTCACCGTGCGGTGGCTGGGGTACACGGGAATGCGGTAGCTGTCGGGGTAGCGGGCGAACAGCGCCAGCTGGCCCGGGGTGAGCTTGTCCTTGTACTGCGCAGCGTTGGCCTGGGTGATCACGAACAGCGGCTTTTCGCTGGCGAACGGGTCAGCCAGGAAGCCGTCGGCGTCGACCTTGCCGGCGTTCACCGGCAGGCCGCCGGTCCAGGCCGGGATGCTGCCGTCGGCGTTGCCGGCCTTCTGCGCGCCCACCGGGGTGAGGTCGGCGCCCAGGCGCGCGGCCTGGTCGGCGGTCACCGCGGCGTGCACGTGGGACGCCAGCAGGCACAGGCTCAGGGTAAACAGGTGCAAGTGTTTCATCGGGTACCTCGCAGGATCAGAAGCTGACGCCGACGCTCAAGGCGACGAAGTCACGGTCAGTGTTGGTGTTGTAATCGCCGCCGAAGAAGTTGGTGTAGCTGAGGCTGGCGGTGTATTTGGTCAGGTAGTCGGCATCCACGCCCACGCTGATGGCCTTGCTGCCCTCGGTGAAGGTCGGGCCGTTGCCGCGCACGTCGTGTGAGAAGGTGACGTTGGGCTTGAGGTTGACCCCGGCGAACACGTCGCTGTATTCCTCCACCGCGCGCAGGCGGTAGCCCCACGAGATCGGCGTGTAGTAGCCCTTGCTGTTGCACTGGCCGGGGTTGGAGCTGTTCAGCGCCTGGCAGATGGCGTTGCCCGACAGCCCGCCCAGCAGCAGGGCGGTGCCGGCGTCGGCCAGCGCGCCGTTGCCGTAGACGCTGCTGCGGCCAAAGCGCAGGTCCGAGCCGTCGGTGGCGCCCAGGCCGCTGATGTAGCCCATGCCCACTTCGCCCACCAGGCTCAGGCGGTCGCCGCCCAGCACGTGGTCGAAGGTGCGCACCGCGGTGGTCTGCGCCTGGGTGTAGGGCATGCGTTTGTAGCCCTGGATGGTCGAGCCGTAGGTCGAGCTGGCCCAGCCGCTGCTGAAAATCGGCAGGCCGGCGTTGACCAGCGGGCTGGTGGCGGCCGAGCCCAGCACGGCAGCGTTGGAGACGTCGCTGGCGTTGAGCGACATGGGCATGTTCGGCCGGTAGCTGATCTCGCCCGACAGCGCCGTGGCGCCAACGTTGGTGGCGAAGCTCAGGCCGTACAGGTGGATGTCCTCGGGGTAGGTAAGGTAGTAGGTGGCGGTGCTCACGCCGCCTTTGCCGCTCAGCCCGCCCACCGGGTCGGCCAGCGCGCCTTTGCCCACGGTCCAGTTGAACTCGGGGTTGCGCGCGTGATAGTTGAGGGCGTAGAAGCCGAACTCGGTGTCGTTGAGCTGCGGCACGGTCCAGTGCAGCGACACGCCGAACTGGCCGCTGTTGCGCGCATCGTCGTCACTGCCGCGCGGCACGTAGCCGTAGTTGCTGGCCGTGCGGTCGAAGTCGCTACCGTTGATGGTCATGCCCTGGGTGCAGCCCTTGGCGGCCACGTCGCTGCCGAAGAAGGTGCCGCAGTTGTCCAGCTCGGTCTTCTGCCAGGTCAGCTGGTAGAAGGCTTCCACCGACAGGTTGTCGCTCAGGCCTTGGCTGACGTACAGCATGTTCACCGGGATCAGCCCCTCCTTGACCTCGGAGCCGGGGCGGCGCAGGGCCGAGACGTCCACCGGGTTGATGGCGTTGATGGAGTTGCCGATGAAGGTGCTCTCGCCCCAGCTGACCACCTGCTTGCCGGCGCGCACGCTGCCCGGCAGGTCGGCGATGCTGTAGTTGTGGTAGACGAAGGCGTCGAGAATCTCTGCGCCCTGGCCCTTGGCGGCTTCGTCGCGGCCGCTGTCGTCAATGTCGTAGAGGTGCGTGTTGCCGTGCTCCACGGCGTAGTCGTACCAGTATTTGGCGCGGATGAACGCGCCGCTGTCCTGGTACTTGAGCTGCAGGTCGTGCACGCCCTTGAAGATCTCCGAAAACGCCTGGCCCTTCTTGAAGTTCAGGCGCCCGTCGTCGCTGGTGCGGGTGGCGGCGTGGCCGCCGTTGGCGGTGCCGATGAACTGCTTGTCCGGGTTGGCGGTGCCGAAGCTGGCGCCGATGGACAGCGTCGAGTCGAGGTGGCCCTCGATGTCGCCGATGCTGAAATCCGCCGCCATGGCCGGTGCGGCGCCGGCAAGGGCCACGGCCATCGCCAGGGTGTGGGGATACAGTGTCCCCAAGGTTTTTATCGTGTTCACGCTGCTCTCCCCCAAAACCTGCATGGCTAAGACGCGGGGTCAGTTGCCCCGCTGGCTGCTGGTGATATCCCCTGTGCTCCAGGTCTGCCGCATGGTAGGGAGCGCGCCGGGTTCTGCCTTCCAGCAAATTCTTATGCCTATAGCCAAAGGTGAAGTGCGTGGGCCTGGGGCGGCTCCCTAGAATGGCCCCGGGCCGCGCCCTGGGGGTGGCGGCGACAGTCATGGGAGCGAGTGCGGTGGCGAGGCAGCGGTTGAGGGTGGGCAAGGGGGGCGCCTGGTGGCTGGCGCTGGTGATGGCCGGGGCCGTGCAGGCCGGCGAACTGCCACGGGCGGCGTCGGGGTTGTTGACCGACGTCGCCAGCGTCGGCACGCGGCAGGTGGCAGTGGGCGAGCGCGGCCATGTGTTGCTGTCCGATGACCAGGGCCGCAGCTGGCGCCAGGCGAGCGTGCCGAGCCAGCAACTGCTGACAGCGGTGTACTTCGTCGATGCCCAGCACGGCTGGGCGGTGGGGCACGACGCGCAGATCCTCGCCACGGCCGACGGCGGCGTCACCTGGGCCCTGCAGTTCCAGGACCCGGCCCGCCAGGCGCCGCTGCTGGGGGTATGGTTCGAGAACGTCAGCCACGGTTTCGCCGTGGGCGCCTACGGTGCGCTGCTGGTGACCGAGGACGGCGGCGGCCACTGGCAGGACGCCAGCGCACGGCTGGACAACCCCGACCAGTTGCACCTCAACGCCATTGCCGCGGTGAAGGACGCGGGCCTGGTGATCGTCGGCGAGCAGGGCCTGCTGTTCCGTTCCGCGGACGGCGGTGCCAGCTGGCAGCGCCTGCAAGGCCCCTACGAGGGAACGCTGTTCGGCGCCGTGGCCACCGCCCAGGCCCGCACCTTGCTGGTGTTCGGCCTGCGCGGCCATGTGTTCCGTTCCACCGACTTCGGTGACAGTTGGCAGGCCATCGCCGTGCAGGGCGAGCGCGGGCCGCTGGACGCCGGCCTGGCCAACGCCCGGCTGTTGCACGACGGCACGCTGGTGCTGGTGGGCGAGGGCGGCACGGTGCTGCGCAGCGTCGACGACGGCCAGCGCTTCAGCCGCGTCACCCGCCCGGACCGCCAGGCGCTGGCGGCTGCGGCAGCCGCTGGCGACGGCCTGCTGCTGGTAGGCGAAAACGGTGCGCATCGCGCGAACATCAACGGCAGCGAGGCCGTGCAACCATGAGCATTCAGCAACGCTTCCCGGCACCCCAGGGCACCCTGCTGGAACGCCTGATCTTCAACAACCGTCCTTCGGTCATCATCCTCTGCCTGCTGGCCAGCCTCTTCCTGTTCTGGCAAGCCAC
>NZ_JBSKHP010000019.1:0-129653 GCF_057128625.1 Pseudomonas imperatae
GTGGGAGCTGGCTTGCCAGCGAGCTTTTATGGCCCCAACAGCTCGCTGGCAAGCCAGCTCCCACAGGATGTAGCAGCAACTGTCTTCGCGGCGACTGCTTTGGTGGGCTCTGTAGCCGCTGCCGCCAGGCCGCGTCCAGCAACCCACGCCAACCCAGGTATTGAACCGCTCAATACCTGGCCATCAACCCAATCTGTTTCCCCGCGCCCCCCAGGCTCGCTAGCCTCGCCCCATACTCATAACAACAGCGAGCCGCCCCGATGAGCGCCCTTCACCTGCACTGCAAGACCCTGTTCGACAGCACCAGCCTGGCCCCACGTACGCAGCAGACGCTGATCGCCAAAGACGGCGTGCTGACCTACGTCGGCCCCACCAGCCAGGCCCCCGCGCCGCAACCGGGCGATACCCTGGTGGACGCCGGCACGCACTTCGTCATGCCGGGCCTGGTGGACGTGCACACTCACCTTGCGTTCGGCAACGCGCAAAGCGAGGAAGACATCGACCTGTGGACCAGCGACGAATTCCGCGCCCTGCGCGGCATGTTCTTCGCCCAGCACGTGCTGGCCGCCGGCGTCACCAGCATGGTCTGCCCCGGTGACAGCGGCCAGTTGAGCATCTCGGTGCGCAACGCCATCAACGCCGGGCTGTTCGAAGGCCCGCGCGTGGCCGCCAGCAGCCGGGTGATCACCAACCGCCAGAGCCTCAACGACTGGTTCCCCAGCCGCGTCGGCGCCCCGGAGTTCTTCACCGCGCGCCTGGTCACCAGCCGCAGCGAAGCCATCGCCGAGATCCGCACCCAGGCCAAGGACGGCGTCGACCTGATCAAGATCGCCATGGACGGCACCCACCGCCGCCCCGACGGCTCGATCATCGCCGCCTTCACCGCCGATGAAACCCGGGAAATGGTCGACGAAGCCCACCGCCTGGGCTGCAAGGTGGCCACCCACGCCTACGGCCGCGAAGCCGTGCTGTACGCCGCCAAAGCCGGGGTGGACCTGGTGTTCCACGCCTTCTACATGGACGACGACTGCATCGAGGCGCTGCTGCAATCGGGCAGCATCCTGGCGCCGACCATGACCTTCCCGCAGAACACCGTGGACTTCTGCCAGCCCCACGACCCGGCCATCACCACCGGTTACGCCGGCTACTGCGCGCGCACCCTGGAGGTGGGCTCGGCGGTGCTCAAGCGCGCCAAGGCGGCGGGCATTCCGTTCGCCTGCGGCAGCGATTCGGGCTTTGCCGTCACGCCTTATGGCGAGTGGCACGCGCGCGAGCTGGAACTGCTGGTGACCCGCCTGGGCTTCACCCCCGCCGAGGCGCTGTTCGCCGCCACCAACGTGGGCGCGCGCTGCATGCCCAAGGGCAACACCCTGGGCACGCTTGAGGTGGGCAAGCAGGCCGACTTCCTGGTGCTGGATGGCTCGCCGCTGGGCGACATCCGCCTGCTGCAGGACCGCAGCCGCTTCAAGGCGGTGTACAAGGGTGGCCAGCCGGTGAACCTGGCGCGCAGCCCCTACAACCCCAAGCAGGTCTCGGACTTCAACTCGCTGAAGTGGACCGACCTGTACACCCGTGACCGCGTCGCCCAACTGGGGAAATGGACCGTATGAACCACCTCGACCTGCACACCGCCACCCTCATTGCCAGCCAGGCCATTGCCAGCGGCCGCGAGCTGGGCTTGCGTCCACTCGCCGCCGCCGTGCTGGACGCCGCCGGCCACCCGCTGGCCGTGCTGCGCCACGAACAGGCGAGCTTCCTGCGCCCGCAAATCGCCACCGGCAAGGCCCGCGGCTGCCTGGGCATGGGCCTGGGCGGGCGCGAACTGGCGCGCCGCGCCCAGGCCATGCCGGCGTTCTTCGACGCCATCAACAGCCTCACCGACGGCCAGGTGATTCCAGTGCCCGGCGGCGTGCTGATCCGCAACGCCCAGGGCGTGCTGCTGGGCGCCATCGGCATCAGCGGCGACACCTCCGACAACGATGAGCGCTGCGCCCTGGCCGCCATCGACAGTGCGGGCCTTGCGGCCGACACCGGCGATGCTCAGGCCTGACCCAGCGCCGCGGCCTGCGCCACCAGCAGGCCGCGGAACCAGGCCAGCGCCGGGTCGTCCTGCTGATAAGGGTGCCACTGCAGCACCTGCAACGCCTGGGGAAACGCCAGCGGCGCCGGCACCACCTTCACCCCGTGGGCAGCGGCAAACGGCTCGGCCTGGCGCCGGAACAGCGTGGCCACCCGCTGGCTGCCGGCCACGAACGCGGGTACCAATGCAAAGCTTTCCACGGTGACGCCCACCTTGCGCTCGATACCCTGCTCGGCCAGGAACGCCGCGTCCATGCCCAGGGTGCGGCCGTCGGCGAACTCGCGCACCACGTGCTCCGCCTGGCGGTAGGCGGCAAGGCTCAAGCCCCGGGCGTGCACCGACTGGGCGCAGACAATGCAGCACCACTGGTCCACCAGCAACGGCGCATGGGGGTAGTCACTGTTGAGCCGGCGCTGGGGCACGATCACGCAATCGCTGCGGCGGTAGTCCAGCGCCTCGCTGACCACGTCGCCGCCGCGCGGCAGCGGCAGGTCGCGCAGGGCCAGGCGCACCTGCGGCGCCACCTGCGCCAGCACCCGGCTGACCGCCGGCATCAGCACCGCCGCCACGTAATCCGAGGCAACCACGGTAAAGCGCCGCTGGCAGCTGCCGGGGTCGAACGCGGCCGGCGCTTCGATCACCTCGCGCGTCAGCGCCAGCGCCTCGCGCACCTTGGGCAACAAGGCCTGCGCCCGCGCCGTGGGCTCCAGCCGCCGGCCCACGGCCACCAGCAGCGGGTCGTTGAAGTGTTCACGCAACCGCCCCAGCGCCGAACTGGTGGCCGACTGCCCCAGGTTCAGGCGCTCGGCGGCGCGGGTGACGTTGCATTCGCTGAGCAGGGCTTCGAGGGCTACCAGCAGGTTGAGGTCGAGACGTTGGTAACGCATGGGGCATCCTGGGTTTTAGGCCAGTGGATACCTTAACGAGGGGACGGGGTAGCGAACCAATCGAGATAGGCGCAGGCCAGGTATTGCCAACATCGATACCCCATTGACTCCACACGCCCCGTAGCCGCTGCCGCCAGGCTGCGCAGGCCCCTGAGTACACTGAAGATCTTCAGCGTGGCCCAGGGCCAGCGCAGCCTTCGGCAGCGGCTACGAAAATGGCGCATGGCCGGGAGAATGGGGTTAGGTCCACACCCGCCACCACGGGGTTTTCTGCGGGCGGTTGATGGGCAGCACCTCGGGCATATCGCGCAGGCGAATCCACGGGTCATCCTGCCAATACAGCACCTTCACCTGCCCGCCGTGGGCGCACATGGCCGTTACCGCCGGCACCTCGCCAGGGCCCATGCGCCGCAGCGTCGGCACCACTTCCAGCGTCAGCCACTGGCGCAACGCGCGGTTCTCCGGCATCTGGCTGTGCATGATCAAGGTCACCGCGCCGGTCTCGCTTACCAGCAGGTGCCGGCCCCACTCGCCGTCCAGCTGCACCCACGCCTCGCGGTGCTGGTCGGCGTCCAGGCTGCGGATGCGCCGCTCCACGAAGTGCACGCCCATCAGCCGGCCCAGGTCGTGGATGCACAGCCAGGCCTGGTCCTCGATCATCAGCGCGCGCAAGGGCAGTTGGTGGCGGAAAAAGGTGGTAGCGACGAAGGTGGCCATGGCGGAAGCTCCTTGCGGGTGAAGGGCTGCCACGGTGGTTGGGGATTGGGGTGGCAGCTGCGTGCAGGTTAGCGAACCGGCTAAGCCCGGCAGGCCCGAAGGCCTCCCACACGCAGCTGCCATAACACTTATCTCAGGCATAAAGCCCTGAAACAAGCGGTATGGTGCTGCGGGTTTCTTAGAACAGGTCGCTAAACCTGATCCCCGAGGCTTCGGAGACGATGCGCAGGGTAAGGGCGTACCTGGGAAGTGGCAATCAAAGGAGTGTTAAGGGTTGTGTCGAGCCCGGCGTAGCAACAACTGTCTTGTGGGAGCTGGCTTGCCAGCGAGCTTTTATGGCCCCAACAGCTCGCTGGCAAGCCAGCTCCCACAGGAGGTAGCAGCTGCCGAAGGCTGCGTCAGCGGTGTGACAGGTGGAACGCGAGGCTCCAAACGCGGCCTGTGGCCGCTGCTACGGGTTTTGTGGGGGACCCAATTGGGCTGCGAGCGTGCATAATGGGCGCCCCGACCCACCGCCCTACACGGACCCCCATGAAGGCACTGCGCCCCAGCCGCTTACCGTTCCTGCGCCCCCTGCTCGACCCGCACCGCCGCTACCTGTACGCCCGCTATATCCACGCCGGCCGCGTGGCGGTGGGCTTGCTGGCGTCCATCTTGCTGACCACAGGGCTGAGCCTACCCCATGGCGAATGGGCGTCGGTGACGCTGCTGATCGTGATCGGCGGCCTGCAGCACCAGGGCAACATCGGCCGCAAGTCGCTGGAACGCGCCTACGGCACGCTGATCGGCGCGGCCATTGGCCTGGCGCTGGTGTTGCAGCAAAGCTACCTGCACGAGCAGTGGCTGACGTACGTGGCCATGTCCACGGTGTGCGGGTTCTTTGCCTACCACGCCATCGGCAAGGGCGGCTATATCGCGCTGCTGTCGGCGATCACCGTGTTCATCGTCGCCGGGCACGGCGACAACCCCATCAGCGATGGCCTGTGGCGGCTGGTGGACATTTTGATCGGCATCGCCCTGGCGCTGGCGTTTTCCTTCGCCATCCCGCTGTACGCGGTGTACTCGTGGCGCTTCAGTTTGGCCAAGGGCTTGCGCGGCTGCGCCAAGGCCTACGGGCGTATTCTCAACGGCCACTCGGTGACCGACGACGAGCACCTGAAGCTGGCCGCACAACTCAACGGCATCATGGTGCAACTGCGCTCGTTGATGCCGTCGGTGTCCAAGGAGGTGCGCATTCCGCTCACCGAGCTTGAGGTGATCCAGGGCCAATTCCGCCTGTGCCTGAGCACCCTGGAGCTGCTGTCCAACCTGCGCCCCAAGGACCACGGCGACTGGCACGCCTGGCTGCACCCCGAGCACCGGCAGATCAACCGCCAGCTGATTGCCATGGCCCGCGCCCTGGAGACCGGCGCCACCGACCGCCTGGCGCGCCAGGCCGAGCGCGGCGCCGAGATCGAGCACGCCGTGGTGCCGGCCAGCCAGGACGCCCAGGGCTTCCGCCTGCTGACCCTGCAACTGGCCAGCAACCTGGAAGCCATGCGCCTGCGCCTGCACAAGACGTCCAAGCGCTGGAACCTTTGACTCAGGCCTGCTGAGGCACCCGGGCCGGCGCGCGGAAGTGGCCGTAGCCCACCAGCACCAGCCCCGCCAACGCCAGCACGCCACCCGCCGGGGCTACCCATTGGTAGCCCAGGCCCAGGGCCAACACGCCGCCACCCAAGGCAGCCCCCAGGCCATTGCCGAGGTTGAAGGCGCCAATGTTGACCGACGACGCCAGCCCTGGCGCATCGTGGGCGGACTGCATCACCCGCGCCTGCACCAGCGGCACCAGCCCGAAGGCCGACGCGCCCCACACCACCATCACCAGCACCGCACTTACCTGCCCTTGCAGCAGCGCGGGCATGCCCAGCATCAGCGCCGCCATCACCAGCAGAACGCCGATCAGCGTGCCTTCCAGCGAACGGTGGGCGAGCTTGCCGGCGATATAATTGCCAGCGGTGAAACCGATCCCAATCATGACCAGCAACAAGGTCACGAAGGTCGGCGTGGCGTGGATCAGGTCCTGCATCACCGCGGCGATGTAGGTGTACAGGGTGAACATGGCGCCGGCGCCCAGCACCGTGGTCAGCAAGGCCCGCAGCACGTCGCCACGCACCAGCACCTGCAGCTCGCGGCGCACGTCGGGCTTCTGACCGCTCTCACCGCGTGGCAGCCACAGCGCCAGGCCCAGCATGGACAAGGCGCCCAGCCCTGCGGTGGAGGCGAACGCCATGCGCCAGCCAATGTTCTGCCCCAGCCAGGTGGCCGCCGGCACCCCGCCGATGTTGGCGATGGTCAGGCCCAGGAACATGGTAGCCACGGCACTGGCGCGCTTCTCGGCCGGCACCAGGCTGGCCGCCACCACCGAACCAATACCGAAGAACGCGCCGTGGGCAAGGCTGGTGACCACCCGCGACAGCACCAGGGTGTCGTAGCCCGGCGCCAGCGCCGACAGCAGGTTGCCGACGGTGAAAATCGCCATCAGCAGCAACAGCGCGGCCTTGCGCCGGTACGGTGCCAACAGCAGGGTCATCAGCGGCGCCCCCACCATCACGCCAATGGCGTAGGCGCTGATCAGCAGCCCGGCGGTCGGGATAGACACGTGCACGCCATCGGCGATCACCGGCAGCAGGCCCATGGGCGCAAACTCCGTGGTGCCGATGGCGAAGGCCGCCAGGGCCAGGGCGAACAGAATCAACTTCATGAGTGGACCTCCAGGTCACAGGGGCGAAAACATACTCGCCAGTAGCATTTGATCAAAAAGGCTACTCTTGAGTAACATTACTCACAAGTAAAATTTCCCTGCCGGAACCGCCATGTCCACCCCTACCCTCACCAAGGGCGAACAGACCCACGCCCGCCTGCGCAGCGCCGCCGCCGCCGAATTCGCCCGGCGTGGCTTCCACGAAACCAAGGTCAGCGACATCGTCAAGGCCAGCGGCCTGACCCAGCCTACCTTCTATAGCTACTTCAACAGCAAGGAAGCCGCCTACGAAGAACTGGTGGGCGAGTTCCGCCGCCGTCTGGAGGCGCTGATCAGTACGATGCTGATCAAGACCGCCCTGCACCCCGCCGAGCTGCTGGACAGCGTCGCCACCAGCTTCCTGCGCTTCTTCGACTTCCTGGCCCAGGACCCCGACCTGACCCAGATCGGCTTCTTCCAGCCGCCCGGCTGCACCCAGACCAAGGCCGGCATGGCCAGCTGGATCGGCAGCAACATTGCCAAGGAGCAGCAGATAGGCCTGTTCCGCACCGATATTCCGGCGGACATGATCGGCAAATGTTTTGTCGGCATGGTCGACCAGATGGCGCGGGAGACGGTGGATGCCGAAACGCGCCGGGCGAATGCGCGGTATTGCGCGGGGTTGTTGTGCGAGGGGTTGTGGGTGAAGGGGTAACGCCTATTCATGGGCGAACCACCAAGGCTGGCAACGCCGCTCTTTCAGGCCATGGCACGGTGCAACAAATGTAGCACCGGCCCATAGGCCGGGTCGCGCCGCGCGGGCGGCGCTCGATCTCAAGAACGCCAAACCTCTCCAGCCATGCGCCCCCACGCCCCGACGCTATCCCGCGCCGAACCCATCGAATTCACCCCTCAATCCCCGTAGCCGCTGCCGCAAGGCTGCGCTGGCCCGGGTGTGCGCTGGAGATCCTCGGTGTGGATGCGAGGTGCACGGCCGGGGATTGTGAGGGTGGCTTGCAGGTGCAGGTCGGGCGTTTTTCGGCGCGTCCGAAATCGAGCGCCGCCCGCGCGGCGCGACCCGGCCTATGGGCCGGTGCTACATTTGTTGCAACGTGCCATGGCCTGATAGAGAGGCGTTGCCAGCCTTTGTTTGTTTTTCTGGCGGATTGGCGTCGGCCTACCGGTGGCGCGGCAACAAATAGCTGTACATCCATCCATGTTTTTCTTGCCTGCGGACGCAGTTTTGCCCATGCTATGGGCTTCATTCCCTGCTGAAGAACACCCACGGCCATGCGCCTCTACCTCTGCGAAAAACCCTCCCAGGCCAAGGATATCGCCAAGGTGCTCGGCGCCAACCGGCGCGGGGATGGCTGCTGGGTGGGCACGGACGTGACGGTGACCTGGTGCATCGGCCACCTGCTTGAAACCGCGCCGCCCGACGCCTACGACGAGCGCTACAAGCGCTGGGTGCTGGCCGACCTGCCCATCGTGCCGGAAAAGTGGAAGATGCTGGTCAAGCCCAAGACCGCCAGCCAGTTCAAGGCGGTCAAGCGCCTGCTGGGCGAGGCGCGCGAGCTGGTCATTGCCACCGACGCCGACCGCGAGGGCGAGATGATTGCCCGTGAACTGCTGGAGCACTGCCGCTACCGCGGCCCGGTGCAGCGCCTGTGGCTGTCGGCGCTGGACGACGCGTCCATTCGCAAGGCCCTGGCGGCGCTGAAGCCGGGCGCAGAAACCTTCAGCCTGTACCATTCGGCCCTGGGCCGTTCGCGTGCCGACTGGCTGATCGGCATGAACATGAGCCGGCTGTTCACCTTGCTCGGCCGGCAGTCCGGCTACCAGGGCGTGCTGCCCGTGGGCCGGGTGCAAACGCCTACGTTACGCCTGGTGGTGGACCGCGACCGCAGCATCGCCGCGTTCGTGCCGGCGCCGTTCTGGGCCATCGATGTGCAGCTCGACCCGCGCGGCCTGCCCTTCACCGCCCAGTGGTGCCCGCCTGAAGACGCCTGCGACGACCAGGGCCGCTGCCTGCAGCAACCCCTGGCCCAGGCGGCGGCCGCGGCGCTGCGCAGCGGTGCCCCGGCGCGGCTGGTCAAGCTGCGCACCGAGCGCATGCGCGAGGTGGCGCCCCTGCCCTTCGACCTCGGCACGCTGCAGGAGGTGTGTTCGAAAAAACTCGGCCTGGGCGCCCAGGAAACCCTGGACATCGCCCAGGCGCTGTATGAGCAGTACAAGGTCATCACCTACCCGCGCAGCGACTGCGGGTACCTGCCCAACAGCCAGCACGGCGAGGCGCCGGGCATCATCGCCGCCCTGGGCCGCGCCGACCCGGCCCTGGCCGAGCTGATACCGCACATCGACCCCAGCCGCCGCTCGCGGGCCTGGAACGACGCCAAGGTCAGCGCCCACCACGGCATCATCCCCACGGCCGCCGGCACCGACCTGGGCCGCCTGGCCGGCAAGCAGCGCGCGGTGTACACGCTGATTCGCGCGCGCTACCTGGCGCAGTTCCTGCCCAACCACGAGTTCGACCGCACCCAGGCCGACTTCGACTGCGCCGGCCAGCGCCTGCGCGCGGTGGGCAAGCGCATCGTCGAGCCGGGCTGGCGCCGCGCCCTGCCCGAGGCCCTCACGCCCGCCAAAGGCCGCGAGGCGCCAGCCCCCCAGGCCTTGCCGGCGCTGCGCGAAGGTGCCGACTACGAGGTGGGCGACGTCAACCTCAAGGACCTGTGGACCCAGCCGCCCAAGCCGTTCACCGAAGGCGACCTGATCAAGGCCATGAAGAACGTCGCCAAGCTGGTGGAAGACCCGCGCCTGAAGCAGAAGCTCAAGGACACCACCGGCATCGGCACCGAGGCCACCCGTGCCGGCATCATCCAGGGCCTGATCGACCGTGGTTACCTGAACAAGAACGGCAAGGCGCTGAACGCCACGCCCGCCGCTTTCAGCCTGATCGACGCGGTGCCGCGGGCCATCGCCGATCCCGGCACCACGGCCATCTGGGAGCAGGCGCTGGACATGGTGCAAAGCGGCGAGATGAGCCTGGAGGAGTTCGTGGCCAAGCAGTCGGCCTGGATGAGCCGCCAGGTAGAGCGCTGCGCCGGGTTGAGCCTGACCATCAGCGGCCCCGCCAGCCCACCGGGGCGCGGCGCGCCATGGAAGAAAAAACGCAAGGGCGCACCGCGCAAGCCAGCCGCCCAGGGCGCGGCGCCGCGTGCGCGCAAACCCAAGGCCGCAGCCACCTGAAACGGCGCAAAACTGCTATTGTCGCAAGCCTTCGACTCTTGGAAAGGATACCCCCAGATGCTCGCTTTTCTCGCGCTGTCGGTGGTCATCGGCGCCGGCGCCACTGCCCTGCTGGACCTGTGGAACCTGCTGCTGAACAGAACCCTGGGCCTGCCGATCCCGGCCTGGCATTTCGTGGGCCGCTGGTTCGCCGGCCTGCCGCGCGGCCACTTCGTGCACCGCCAGGGCATCGGCAAGTCCGCGCCCGTGCCCAATGAGCTAGCCATCGGCTGGGCCATGCACTACGTCACCGGCATGGTCTTCGCCGCCGCGCTGCTGCTGATCTGGGGCCTGGACTGGGCGGCGCAACCACGCTTCGCCCCGGCGCTGATCGTCGGCCTGGTCACCGTGGGCGCCGGCTGGTTCATCCTGCAACCGGGCATGGGCGTGGGCATCGCCTGCTCCGGCGCGCCGAAGCCGGCGCTGGCGCGGCTGTTGAACGTGGTAGGGCATGTGGTGTTCGCCATCGGCCTGTATGGCACCGCGCTGCTGGTGTAACCCTTGTAATCTTTGCAGGCCAGTCGCTGACGCAGCCTGGCGGCAGCTCCCGCCAGGCAGTTGCTGCTACGCGAAGATCGCGTCGCCTGCATCGCGGCCAAGGCCGGCTCCTACCCCGAACGGTGTAGGAGCCGACTTTAGTCGCGATGCAGGCGACGCCATTTCAAGCCAGTTGCTGCGAACATCGATCGCGGTCAAGCGCTTAAAGCCACCAACGCAATGCAAAGAAGAACGCCATGCTGAGGATCATGCTCAGCAAGGTGTTGCGGGTAAACAGCACCAGCCCCACCGCCACCACCGAGCTGATCAGGTAGGGGTTGTCCCAGTGCAGGTTCAGCTGTTTGTCGGGCATGAACACGATCGGCCCGCAGATGGCCGTGAGCATGCCCGGCACCGCAAAACCGAGGAACTGCCGGGCGTTGCTGCTCAGGCGCACCGGCAGGCGCGGCTCCAGGAACACGTAGCGGTTGAGAAACACCAGCACGCCCATGCCGATAATGACGACCCAGATCATGAACGGCTCCCCCACAGTTTGTTGCAGACAAAGCCGGCGCTCATGCCTGCCAGCCCCGACAGCACCAGCGCCGAGCCCCAGTGCCAGTAGCTGAACAGCACCGAGCAGCACAGCGACACCGCTACGCACACCAGCGTCGGCACGTTGCGCACCACCGGGGTGATCAGGGCGATGAAGGTGGCGGCGATGGAGAAGTCCAGGCCCAGGTGCTCGATGCCCGGAATGCTGCTGCCCAGCAGGATGCCGGCCAGGGTAAACAGGTTCCACGCCACGTAGAAGGTCAGGCCCACGCCCAGGGCGTACCAGCGGCTGAAGGTCTGCTGGTCGTAGCGGCTGGTCAGGGCGAACAGTTCGTCGGTGAGCAGGAAGCCCAGGCCCACGCGCCAGCGCCCGGGCAGGCCGGCAATCATCGGGCGCATGCTCATGCCGTACAGCAGGTGCTGGGAGGTCAGCAGCAAGGTGGTCAGCAGGATCGACACCACCCCGGCGCCGCCCTTGAGCATGCCGATGGCCACCAGTTGCGCGGCGCCGGCGAAGACGATGGTCGACAGGCCCTGGCCTTGCCAGGGAGTGAGGTTGGCCTCGATGGCCATGGAACCGGCCAGCAGTCCCCAGGGCGCGGTGGCCAGGGACAGCGGCATGATGGCAGCGGCGCCGCGCAGGAACGCCTGGCGCGGCAAAAGGGTATTGGGCATGTTCTTATTGAAGGCTTGCGGAAACGGACAGCGACTGTGCCAGAGCGCAGCGGGCCTGTCTTGAACGATATTGCGCAGTTGCCATCGCCTTACCCCCGTAGCAGCGGCCGACGGCCGCGTCCAAACGCAACGCGGATCCCAGCCATACCGCGCCGGGTCCGGACGCCGCCTGCGGCAGCTGCTACGGGTGGTGCGCACGCGATCCATCGCGGTGCACTGTGTTTGGGCGGGTATGCACTCAAGCGTGGCATTTTACCTACGCTCACAACCTGCAGCCCGCAATCTAGCGCCAAAACCGCTTTGGCACACATTCTGCCTATTACCTCGTATACAAAAAACCAGATCGAGGGAGACAAGGCATCTCGGACAACCACCCTACCCACTACAGTCCCAGGCTTTACAACCACGACCTGGGCCCTACGGCGCAAACCTGGAGCTGGTACAACATTTTCGCGTTCTGGATGAGCGACGTGCACAGCGTCGGCGGCTATGTGTTCGCCGCCAGCCTGTTCGCCCTGGGACTGGCCAGCTGGCAGGTGCTGATCGCGCTGCTGGCAGGCATCTGCATCGTCCAGGTGATCGCCAACCTGGTGGCCCGGCCCAGCCAGCAGGCCGCCGTGCCCTACCCGGTGATCTGCCGCCTGGCCTTCGGCGTGTTCGGCGCCAACATTCCCGCGGTGATTCGCGGGTTGATCGCCGTGGCCTGGTACGGGGTGCAGACGTACCTGGCGTCCAGCGCGCTGGTCATCGTGGTGCTGCGCTTTTTCCCGCAGCTTGCGCCTTACCAGCAAGTGACCTTCGCCGGCCTGTCGTACCTGGGCTGGTTCGGTTTCCTGGCGTTGTGGGTGGTGCAGGCGCTGGTGTTCTGGACCGGCATGGAGTCCATCCGCCGCTTCATCGACTGGGCCGGCCCCGCCGTCTACGCGGTGATGTTCACTCTGGCCGGCTGGATCGTCTGGCGCGCCGGCTGGAGCAACATCAGTTTCACCCTCGCCGAGAAACACCTGGCCGGCTGGGAAGCGGTGGGCCAGGTGATCATGGCCACCGCCCTGGTGGTCTCGTATTTCTCTGGCCCAACATTGAATTTCGGCGACTTCAGCCGCTACTGCCGCAGCATGGCCGAGGTGCGGCGCGGCAACTTCTGGGGCCTGCCGATCAACTTCCTGGCGTTCTCCCTGGTGACCGTGGTGATTGTCTCGGGCACCCTGCCCATCTTCGGCGAAATGATCCACGACCCCATCGCCACTGTGGCGCGCATCGACAACACCACCGCCGTGCTGCTGGGCGCCTTCACCTTTGTCACTGCCACCGTGGGCATCAACATCGTCGCCAACTTCGTCTCGCCGGCCTTCGACTTCGCCAACGTCTCGCCCAGCCGCATCAGCTGGCGCATGGGCGGCATGATCGCCGCGGTGCTGTCGGTGTTCATCACCCCCTGGAACCTGTTCAACAACCCCCAGGTCATCCACTACACCCTGGACGTGCTGGCCGCCTGCATCGGGCCGTTGTTCGGCATCCTGCTGGTGGACTATTACCTGATCAAGCGCCAGCAGATCGACGTCGACGCGCTGTTCAACGACGGCCCCAGCGGCCGCTACTGGTACAGCAACGGCGTCAACTGGGTGGCGGTGAAAGCCCTGGTGCTGGCGGCGGGCGCGGGCCTGTGCATTACCTTCGTGCCGTGGCTGCAGCCCATGGCCAACTTCGCCTGGTTCACCGGCTGCGCGCTTGGCGGCGCGGTGTTCTATGGCCTGAGCCTGGCGGCCCGCCGCACGCCGGCCGGCGCTGCCCAGCCCGCGCCGCTGTAAGGCGCACCCGGCTCAGCGGAAATCGCGGCTGCGAATGTCCAGCCCTGCCAGCATCGGGGTCAGGTCGGTGAGTTTGCCGGCGATCAGGTGACGCACGCCGCTTTCGGATTCCAGCCGCCCATGCACCTGCAGCAGCCGCGCGCTCACCAGCGGCTTGCGCTGGCGCTCGGCCAGGTCATTCCAGACCACCACGTTGATCATGCCGAACTCGTCTTCCAGGGTGACGAAGATCACCCCGCTGGCGGTCTGCGGGCGCTGGCGGCCGGTGACCAGGCCGGCGACGCTGATGTGCCGGCCATGGTCGATGCCAGCCAGCTCCCGCGAGCTGCGGCAGCGCAGGCGCTGCAAGCCGGGGCGCAGCAGGGTCAGGGGGTGTGGGCCCAGGGTGGTGCCGACGGTGGCGTAGTCGGCCACCAGGTTTTCGCCGACGCTGGGCACCGGCAATGCCACCGGCGTGTCGCGGCGGCTGGGCAGGTCGGCGAACAGCGGCAGCTGCGCCTCGACGCTGGCCACCTCCCAGCGCGCACGGAAGCGGTCGCCCGCCAGGCCCTGCAAGGCGTCGGCGTCGGCCAGCAGCGCGCGGGCACGGTGGTCGAGGCCGGCGCGCAGGCACAGGTCGCTGACGTCGGCGAAGGGTTGCAGCGCCCGCACCTGTTCGATGCGCAGGGCGTCTTCCTGGCGAAAGCCGCGAATCATCCGCAGGCCCAGGCGAATGGCCGGCTGCCCTGCCCCGCACGGCTCCAGGGTGCAGTCCCAGTCGCTGTGGCGCACGTCCACCGCGCGGGTCTGCAGTTGGTGACGACGGGCGTCCTGCAGCAACTGGTCGGGGCTGTAGAAGCCCATGGGCCAGCTGTTGATCAGCGCGCAGGTGAAGGCCGCCGGCTCGTGGCACTTGAGCCAGCAGCTGGCGTAGGTCAGCAGCGCGAAGCTGGCCGCGTGGGACTCGGGAAAGCCGTAGCTGCCAAAGCCCTTGATCTGCTCGAAAATCTTCTGCGCGAACTCCAGGCTGTAGCCGTTGCGCAGCATGCCTTCGGTGAGGCGCAGCTGGTGCGGCTCCAGGCCGCCGTGGCGCTTCCAGGCGGCCATGGAGCGGCGCAGTTGGTCGGCCTCGCCGGGGCTGTAGTCGGCGGCGACAATGGCCAGCTCCATCACCTGTTCCTGGAACAGCGGCACGCCCAGGGTACGCTCGAACACCTTCTTCAGCGCCTCGGACGGGTACACCACCGGCTCCTCCTTGTTGCGCCGGCGCAGGTAGGGGTGAACCATGTCGCCCTGGATGGGCCCCGGGCGTACGATGGCCACCTGGATGACCAGGTCGTAGAATTTCGTCGGCCGCAGGCGCGGCAGCATGGCCATTTGCGCGCGCGATTCGATCTGGAACACGCCCACGGTGTCGGCGCGGCTGATCATTTCATAGGTGCGCGCGCACTCCGCCGGAATGCTCGCCAGGCTCAGGTCGCGACCCCGGTAGCGGCGCAGCAGGTCGAAGCTGCGGCGCAAGGCGCTGAGCATGCCCAGGGCCAGCACGTCGACTTTCAGCAGCCCCACCGCGTCGAGGTCGTCCTTGTCCCACTGGATGATGGTGCGCTCGGCCATGGCCGCGTTTTCCACCGGCACCAGGGTGTCCAGCGGGTGCTCGCTAATGACGAAACCGCCGGGGTGCTGGGACAGGTGCCGGGGGAAGCCCATCAGTTCGGCAGTGAGCGTCAGCACCCGGCGCAGCACCGGGCTGTCGACGTCGAAGCCGGCCTCGCCCAGGCGCCCCACCGGCGGCACGCGGTCGCTGTAGCGGCCCACGCAGTCGGCCAGGCTGTTGACCTGGTCCGGCGGCAGGCCCAGGGCCTTGGCCACGTCGCGTATGGCGCCGGCGCCACGGTAGCTGCTGGCCACGGCGGTGAGCGCGGCGCGGCGGCGGCCGTAGCGGTTGAACACGTATTGCAGCACCTCTTCGCGGCGGTCGTGCTCGAAGTCGACGTCGATGTCCGGCGGCTCGTTGCGTTCCTTGGAGATGAAGCGCTCGAACAGCATGTTCATGCGCCCCGGGTCCAGCTCGGTGATGCCCAGGGCGAAGCACACGGCGGAGTTGGCCGCCGAGCCGCGGCCTTGGCACAAAATGCCCTGGTCACGGGCGAAGCGAACGATGTCGTGCACGGTGAGGAAATAGCTTTCGTAGCCCAGCTCGCTGATCAGCGCCAGTTCCTTGTCGATCTGCGCCCGCGCCGCGGGCGTGGCGCCCTGGGGCCAGCGCCAGTGCATGCCCTGCTCGGTGAGCGTGCGCAGCCACTGGCTGGCCGTGTGGCCCTCGGGCACCAGCTCGCGGGGGTACTGGTATTGCAGCTGGTCGAGGCTGAAGGTGCAGCGCCGGGCAATATAGACCGTTTCGTCCAGCAACGCCTGGGGGTAGAGCTCGGCCAGCATCGGCAAGGGCCGCAGGTGCCGCTCGCCGTTGGCGAACAGGTGGTGGCCGGCGTCGGCCACGGTGGTGTGGTGGCGGATGGCGGTCATGGTGTCCTGCAGCGCCCGGCGCCCACGGGCGTGCATGTGCACGTCGCCGCTGGCCACGGCGCGCAGGCCCAGTTGCGCGGCCAGGGCCTGCAGCTGCGCCAGCCGCGCGTGGTCGTCGGCGCCCCGGTGCAGTTGCACCGCCAGCCACAGCTGCTGGCTGCCGAACACCCCGCGCAGCCAGTGGCCAGGGGCCAGGTCGTGGGTATTGTCGGGCACCCACAGGGCCACCAGGCCATGCAACGGCACCTGGGCGAAATCCTCGCGCAGCACCTGGTAGTCGCCCTTGGCGGCCCGGCGCCGGGCCAGGGTAATCAGCTGGCAGAGGCTCTGGTAGCCGGCCACGCTCTCCACCAGCAGCACCACCTTGGGGCCTTCGTGGATGCGCATCTCGCTACCGACGATCAGCGGCAACTCGCAGGCCTTGGCGGCCTGCCAGGCGCGGACGATGCCGGCCAGGGTGCATTCGTCGGTGATCGCCAGGGCCTGGTAGCCATGGCGCCTGGCGCGTTCGAACAATTCCTGGGCGCTGGAGGCGCCGCGCTGGAAGCTGAAGTTGGACAGGCAGTGCAGCTCGGCGTAGCCGTTCATGCGAACCAGCCCTGCAGCCACAGCCGCCCCTGCTCGCCCACCGTTTCGTAGGCCCAGGCGCGCTGGCCGCTGGTGGTTTCCACCAGGTAGTAGTCGCGGCGGATGTCGCCGCCGTCCCACCAGCCCGACTCGATGCGTTCGGGCCCGGCCAGCACGCGCAGGTCGCAGTCGGTCCAGGCCTGGGGCTCGGCCAGCAGCCAGCCGGGGCGCGGCGCCAGGCCGGGTGCCAGCAGCGCCTTGGGCACGCTGGCCGCCAGCCAGGCGCGCTCGGGGCGGTGGTCGGCGCGGGCGGCGATGCCGCTGATGGCGTCGTCGCCCAGGCGCGCACGCAGGCGTTCGCGCAGCTGTTCCCAGGGCTGGGACTGCTGCGGGCGCTGATCGAACAACGTCTGGTGGGTGGGCACGAAGCGCGGCAGATCGCGCGCCACCAGGCGCACGTTGCGCACCGGGCGCTTGACCTGCACCGGCTCCAGGCGCCCGCGGGCCAGCTCGAAGAGCATGCCGGCGTCGCGCTCGGCGCCCAGCAGGCCCACCGGCACCAGGGTGTCCTCGCCTTCGGCATGTTCCAGGTGCAGGGTGAAGCGCTGCACGCCGCTGTCGCGCCCGCCCAGGTAGGCGGCCAGGTCGTTGATCAGCCGGCGCAGGGGGAACAGCAGGGCCTGGTGCGACTCGACGTCGAAGTTCAGCTCGATGCGCTGCTCGAAGAAGTCCGGCGGCAGGTAGAACGACAGGGCCAACGGGCGCAGGCCGGCGAGCGTGTCCAGGTGCTGCAGGTCGCTGGCGGCGAAGCGCCGGGCCACGGTGTCGCGCGGCAGCGCCTGCACCTGGCCCAGCTGGCGCAGGCCCATGCGCGCGAACGCGGTGGCGGTTTCCCGTGGCAGGCCCACCCGCTCGATGGACAGCGGCGCCAGGGCCGCCGGCAGCTGCGCAGGCGCCAGCACCGCCAGGCCGTCGTGGGCGTTGGCGAGCATGCGCGCGGCCGCCGGGTTGGGCGCCAGGGTGATGCGGTGGCTGAAGCCCAGGCCTTGCAGCTCGGCGCGCAACCGCGCCTCGAACTGCGGCCAGGGGCCGAACAGGCCCAGGCTTGATTGCACCTCCAGCAGCAGCGCGCGGGGGTAATGCAGGCTGACCTGGGAGCTGAAGCGGTAGGCCCAGGCGGCGAGGAATTGCTGGCATTGCTCGATGTCGGCCGGGTCGTGCTCCTGGGTGGCGAAGTCGTGCGTCAGGGCATGGGCGGCGGTCAGGGTCTGGCCGGGGCGCAGGCCCAGGGCCTTTGCAGCCGGGTTGACCGCCTGCAGCACGCGGCGCTGGGTGGGGCCGCTGATCAGCGCCAGGGGCGCGTCGGGGTCTTCGCGACGACGGCGGGCGCTGTCCAGCGCCAGTTGCGGGAATAGGATACAGGCCCAGAGCATGACAACCTCAGGCGCTCTCGCTGAAGGCCAGCGGCGCGGCCGGGGCCAGCCCGCCGCGGCACTTGAGCACGCGCACCTGGGCCGGGCGCAGGTCGATGGCCAGGCGCAGGGCCGCCGGCGACGGGTTGTGCGCAGCCTGCTGCGGGCGGCAGGCGAACGCCAGGGTCTGGCCGGTTTCGGCGGCCACCTGCAGGCGCCGCAGGGCGCGGTCGTCAGCGCTCTGCGGCCAGCACAGCACCGCCGCGCAACTGCCCGAGCGCAGGCACTGTTCGGCGGCCCACAGGGCTTCGGTGCCCTGGGCGTCGACCAGCGCCAGCTGGCGCAAATCGACGCCTGCCGCCTCCCAGGCCGCCGGGTACGGAATGAACGGCGGCGCCACCAGCACCACGCGCTCGCCGGCCTGGGTCAGGCGTGCCAGGGTGGGCCACAGCAGGCGCAGCTCGCCACTGCCGGCACAGGGAATGAGGATTTCGCTGAGCGCCGACGGCGGCCAGCCGCCAGTGGGCAAGGCACGGTCGAGCCAGCCATGGCCGGTGGGCTGGGCGGCCACGGGTTGGGCCTGGGCACGGCCCTTCCACACCCGTCGCTCGTCGAGCAGGCCTTCGAGGCTGACCACCGCGCCCATCAGCGGCGTACCAGGCCGCAGAAGATGCCTTCGATCACCAGTTCCTGCTCGGCGTCCACCACGATGGGTTCATAGTCGGGGTTGCGCGGCATCAGGCGCACGCCGGTGCTCTTGAGCTCCAGGCGCTTGATGGTGACCTCGCCGTCCAGGCGCGCCACCACGATCTGGCCGTTGCGCGCGTCGTGCTGGCGCTTGACGCCCACCAGGTCGCCGTCGAGGATGCCGTCGCCGATCATCGAGTCACCGGCCACCTGCAGCAGGAAGTCGGGCGTGCGGGCGAACATGCGCGCGTCGAACACCATGTGGTCGTGCACGCCCACGTCGGGGTCGATGGGCCGCCCCGCCGCCACCCGGCCCAGCACCGGTATTTCCAGCAGCTCGGGCCGGCGCTGGCTGCGCGCCAGGCGAATGCCGCGCGCCTGGTTGGGCGTGACTTCGATGAAACCGGCCTCGGTCAGGGCCACGATATGCTTGCGCGCCACGCTGCGCGAGGCAAACCCGAAGGCCTCGCTGATTTCCGCCAGGCTCGGCGGCTGGCCGTGATCGGCAATGCGATCGCGGATAAAGGTGAGGATGGCGCTGCGTTTGGGAGATAGAGTAGTCATGGAGTACATTTGTACTCTATGCGCGGGATGCCTGCAAGCGTGGGCCGGCGAATGGTGGGGGGGGATGCGACGCCTATCCACCAGGCGAACGCACAAAGGCTGGCAACGCCTATCCATCAGGCCATGGCACAAAGGCTGGCAACCCCAACCCATCAGGCAAACGCACAAAGGCTGGCAACGCCTATCTATCAGGCCATGGCACGGTGCAACAAATGTAGCACCGGCCGTTAGGCCGGGTCGCGCCGCGCGGGCGGCGCTCGATTTTGGAAGCGCTGCAAGGCTTCAGGCATGCACCTGCAAGCCACGCTGAAGATCTTCAGCGCACGTTTGGGCCAGCGCAGCCTGGCGGCAGCGGCTACGCGGGTTAGGGGTTGCGGGTTGCGGGTTGCGGGTTGGATTCGGTGGGTTCGTCGGAAGATTGCGTCACGGCGCGCAGGTACATGTCGGGAGAGGTGTGGCGCTCTTGAGATCGAGCGCCGTCCGCACGGCGCGACCCGGCCTAACGGCCGGTGCTACATTTGTTGCACCGTGCCATGGCCTGATGGAGAGGCGTTGCCAGCCTTTGTGCGTTTTCCTGATGGATTGGTGTTGCCGGCCTTTGTGCGTTGGCTTGATGGATTTGAGTGGCCGGGGTAGGTCATACCCCCACGCACACCCTGTTCCGCCCTTCCCTCTTGGCCTTGTACATCGCCTGGTCCGCGCGCTGGTACAGCTCGTCCGGGTCGCAGCCGGGGATGCCCAGGGCCACGCCGACGCTGACGGTCAGCGGCGCGCCGTCGCTGTCGATGGCGATGCCCAGGGCCTGGACGGCGGCGCGGACCTCGTCGCCGATGCGCGCGGCGAAGTCGCGGTCGACGCCGGCGAACAGCAGCACGAATTCCTCGCCACCCAGGCGCGCGGCCAGGTCCAGCGGCCGGCGCGGGAAACGCCCCAGGCGGCTGGCGATGGCCTGTAGCGCGCGGTCGCCGGCCGGGTGGCCGTGCAGGTCGTTGTAGCGCTTGAAATGGTCGACATCCACCAGCATCAGCGCGCACAGCTGCGCCTCGCGGGTGGCCTGGGCCAGGGCGCGGCGGCCGAGCATCTCGAAGGCGCGGCGGTTGTAGAGGCCGGTCAGGGCGTCGGTGCTGGCCATGGCGTGCAGCGAGCCGCGCAGCAGGAACAGCGTGCGGAACGAACGCTCGTGGTAGTAGCGCAACGCCAACAGCGCCACCAGCGACGACACCTGGAACGGCATGAACGCGGCGAACTGCTGGTCCAGCAGGTCACCCGCCACCCAGGGCGTGAGGCTCCAGCTGGCCAGGGCAATCAGCAGCGCCATGGCCATGGCCACGTGCACGCTGAGCCCCACCGGGAACAGCACGGTGATGAACAGCAGAATCACCGCGTCCAGCAGCAACGGCAGCTGGAACTCACTGTGGTAGCGGGCATACAGCAGCATCATGGTGATGGAGCTGACACAGGTCACGCCCAGCACCGCCACCACCCAGCGCTGCCCCGCCGCCACCTGGGACTGCTGGCGCACCTTGCGGTAGCCCAGGCAGGTGAACAGCACCGTGGCCAGCCGCGCGCCAATGGCGAAGAACGACGCGGGTGGGAAATGCGCGGTGTAGCCGTACCATACGTCCAGGGCCAGGAAGCCCAGCAACGCTACCATCAGCAACAGCGCCGAGCCGTTGCGGGTACGCTGGAAGCCCTGGTAGTTGAGCTCGCGGTATTCCTGCTCCAGCGCGGGCTCGAAGCGCAACCAGGGAAACCCGCGCAGCCGTTGCCGGGTGTAGACGTTGTCATTGTTGTCGACCAGTTGGGTCAAGCTTTCAAACCGGTTCACACGTACCTCGATGGGGATCCCTCACCGACAGATAGCAAGAAGCCATCACGCTTGCAAGCACTTAGCTAACTGTAGCCGCTGCCGCCAGGCTGCGCTGGCCGGATATTCAGTGCGGCGCAGGTCCAGCGCAGCCTGCGGCAGCGGCTACACCGCAGGATCAGGCAAAAGCGCAGGAGTTTTGGCGCTACGCAGGCCGCCCGCGTCGGGCTAGGCTGTTGCAACCCCCTGAAGGAGCCTTGCCATGAGCCATAAAACCTTTCTGATCACCGGTGTCAGTTCCGGCTTCGGCCGTGCCTTCGCCCAGGCCGCGCTGGCCGCCGGGCACACCGTGATCGGCACCTTGCGCCGCGCCGACGCGGTGGCCGATTTCGAGCGCCTGCATGCGCACAACGCCCACGGCGTAGTGCTGGACGTGAGCGATTTCGCCGCCATCGAGCCCACCGTCAGCGGCCTGCTGGCCCGCCACGGCGCCATCGACGTGCTGGTCAACAACGCCGGCTACGGCCACGAGGGCACGCTGGAGGAATCGCCGCTGAGCGAGCTGCAACGCCAGTTCGACGTCAACGTCTACGGTGCGGTGGCGATGATCAAGGCAGTGCTGCCGGGCATGCGCGAGCGGCGCAGCGGGCACATCATCAACATCACGTCCATGGGCGGCATGATGACCCTGCCCGGCATCTCCTATTACCACGGCAGCAAGTTCGCCCTGGAGGGCATCTCCGAATCGCTGGCGCAGGAGGTTGAGCCGCTGGGGGTGAAGGTGACGGCGGTGGCGCCGGGCTCGTTCCGCACCGACTGGGCGGGCCGTTCCATGGTGCGCACGCACCGCAGCATTGCCGACTATGACGCCCTGTTTGACCCTATTCGCCAGACCCGCGAAGCGCGCAGCGGCCACCAGCCGGGCGACCCGGACAAGGCCGCGCAGGCGCTGTTGGCCTTGGTGAACGCCGACAAGCCGCCGCGCCACCTGCTGCTGGGTGCAGACGCCCTGCAACTGGTGCGCGCCAAGCTCAAGGCGCTGCAGGCGGAGATCGATGAGTGGGAAAGCCTGTCGGCCAGCACCGGCTATTGAGGCAGCTGCTGGAAGGCCTTGACCGCCTGCGCCACCACCGGCAGGCGGTCGCGCTCGGCCAGCCAGGCCAGCACCAGGCGCTCGTCGCTGGCAAGACCACTGACCCGCCGCTGGCGCAGCCCTTCCAGCGCCTGGTCGCCCGGCCACACCGGCAGCAGCGCCACCCCTGCCCCGGCCTTGGCCAGCGCCAAAGCGGCGGAAATGTCGGAGCATTCGAAGGCCACCTCGGGGCGCAGCTGCGCCTCGCTGAACGCCTGCTGCACGCGCTCGTAGAAACCGTGGCCCTGGCGCCGACGCACCACGATCAGCGGCACCTTGGCCAGGTCTGCAAGGGTGCAGGCGTCAGCGTCCGGCAACAGCCCCGGCGTGGCTTCCACGGCGGCCAGGGTCAGGGCCTGCAAGGCTTCGGTGTGCAGCAACGGGTTGGTCACTGGCCATTGGCTGAGGGCGAAGTCCAGCTGGCGGGTCTGCAGCATGTCTTCGAGCACCGCAGGCTCGGCGTGGTAAATCGAGAACAGCACGCCCGGCAGTTGCACCCGCAACTGGCCCACCACCCGTGCCAGGAAGGCAGCGCCCGAGGTCACCGTGCCGATGCTGACCTTGCCGCTGACGCCCTGGGCCAGGCCGCGCATTTCGCCGTCGATTTCATCCGCCAGGTTCAGCAGCTCGCAGGCGCGCCGGTACAGGTGCTGCCCCGCTTCGGTCACCAGCAACCCGCGCCCCTGGCGCTCGAACAATTGCAAACCGTAGTCGGCCTCCAGGGCCTTGAGGTGTTGGCTGAGCGGCGGTTGGGCGATGTGCAGCGCCTCGGAGGCGGCGGCAATGGATTTACGCTCGACGATGGTCTTGAAATACAGCAGGTGGCGTAAATTCATGCAGGGCTCGGCGCAAGGGGAATGCGCCAAGAATAACGGAAGCGCTGGCTTAGTTGGAGCAGCCTTTGCCCATCACGCGGTACACCAGCGAGTGGCGTTGGCCCTGGCTGTCTTCGTAGGTCATGGTCACCGGCACCACGGCGCACACGTCGGGAATGTCACCGGCGTCGATGACCTTGGCGATGTCCAGCTGTTGGCCGTAGCGGTAGGTTTGCGCGGGGTCGGCGTGGGCAGCCGTGGCGGCGAAGCCCAGGGCCAGGGCAGCGAGGGTCAGCAGCTTGTTCATGATTGTTCTCCAAGTGATTTTTCCTTGGAGACAGAGTAAGCAGCGGGCCAGGCTGCGAATATGACCGAAAAAGTCATGACCCATACACAAACCCCGTAGCAGCAACTTTGCTGTGTGGGAGCTGGCTTGCCAGCGAGCTTTTCGGGCCTCAACAGCTCGCTGGCAAGCCAGCTCCCACAGGACAGTTGTTGCTACGGGATGGTGGGTTACTTCGGCAGCGCGTACGCCATCACGTAGTCACCCTGTTTGGTGCCCAGCGAGCCATGGCCGCCGGCGACCACCAGCACGTACTGGCGGCCGTCCTTGCCGGTGTAGGTCATGGGCGTGGTCTGGGCGCCGGCGGGCAGGCGCGCTTCCCACAGTTGCCGGCCGTTGCGCACGTCATAGGCGCGCAGGTACTGGTCCAGGGTGGCGCTCAGGAACGCCACGCCGCCCTTGGTCATGAAGGTGCCGCCCAGCGCGGGCACGCCCATGGTCAGCGGCAGCGGCACTGGCGAATTGTCACGCACGGTGCCGTTCTTGTGTTTCCAGATCACCTGGTGGGTGGTCATGTCCACCGCTGCCACGTAGCCCCAGGCGGGTGCCTGGCACGGCAGGCCCATGGGCGACAGGAAGGCGTTCATGATCACGCCATAGGGCGCGCCCTTGTTGGCCTGGATGCCCTCGGTCTCGCTCTTGCGCGCGGGCATGGCGGCCACGTCCGCGGCCGGCACCAGCTTGTCGACGAAGGCCATGTAGTTGGGGTTGACGAACATGATCTGGCGCTCGGGGTCCACCGACACGCCGCCCCAGTCGAACACGCCGAAGTTGCCCGGGTACACCAGCGAGCCCTGCAGCGACGGCGGCGTGAACGGGCCGTCGTAGCGCAGCTTCTTGAAGTCGATGCGGCACAGCATCTGGTCGAACGGCGTCACGCCCCACATGTCACGCTCGGTCATCACCGGCGGCATGAAGTTGAGCTGCGACTTGGGCTGGGTCGGCGCGGCGTGGTCATCCGGCACGGTGCCGCCCGGTACCGGCAGCTCGTCGATGGGCACGATGGGCTGGCCGTTGGTGCGGTCCAGCACGTAGACGCTGCCCTGCTTGGTGGAGGCGATCACCGCAGGCTTGAGGCCATCGGCGGTCTTGATGTCCATCAGGCTCGGCTGGCCGCCCACGTCCATGTCCCACAGGTCGTGGTGGGTGAACTGGTAGGTCCAGCGCACGTGGCCGGTGGCGATGTCCAGCGCGGTGACGCCGGCGCTGTATTTCTCCGCGGCCGCGCTGCGGTTGCCACCCCACTGGTCAGGCATCTGGTTGCCCATGGGCAGGTACATCAGGCCCAGCTTTTCGTCGACGCTGATCAGCGACCACATGTTCGGCGAGTTGCGCGTGTAGGTCTTGCCCGGGGCGATGGGCGTGGTGTCGTCGGGGTTGCCGCTGTCCCAGTTCCACACCAGGTGGCCGTCGTGCACGTCATAGGCACGCACCACGCCCGACGGCTCGTCGGTGGAGACGTTGTCGGTGACGTGGCCGCCGATCACCACCAGGTCCTTGGTGACCGCGGGTGGCGAGGTGGAGTAGTAGCCACCGGCGGTGAAGCTGCCGATGTTGGCGCGCAGGTCGACCTGGCCCTTGTCGCCGAAGCCTTCGCAGACCTTGCCGGTGTCGGCGTTCAGGGCGATCAGGCGGGTGTCGGCGGTGGGCAGGAACAGCCGGCGCGGGCAGGCGTTCGGCGCGGCGGCCGGGCTTTGCTCGCTGGCAGCATAGGCGGCGTCATCGTGGTACGACACGCCACGGCAGGTCATGTGCGCCCAGCCCTTGAAGTTGGCAGCGTTCTGGGTGCTGATCTGCGGGTCGTAGCGCCAGATTTCCTTGCCGGTGTCGGGGTCCAGGGCAATGACCTTGCTGTGCGGGGTGCACACGTAGAGCATGCCGTTGACCTTCAGCGGGGTGTTCTCCGCGGTGGTCTCGCCCGGGTCGTTCGGGCCGGGAATGTCACCGGTGCGGTAGCTCCAGGCCGGCTGCAGCTTGGCGACGTTGGCCGGGGTGATCTGCGCCAGCGGCGAATAGCGGTCGCCAAACGCGGTGCGGCCATAGGCCTGCCAGTCGCCGTCGGGCATGGCCGGGGCGGCGCTGGTGGTGCCGGCGGTTTCGCGGTTCAACTCGCCCTTGATCTCGCCGGGGCTGGTGAACTGGCTGGCCACGGCGGCAGCGCCGGCCAGCACCACGGCCACGGTCAAGCTGCCATTGCCCAAGGCATACGGCGCACCTTGCAGCAGCTGGCGGCGGAACCAGGGCAGCAACAGCACCAGGCCCAGCACGAACCACAGGGCCAGGCGCGGCACCAGTTGCCACCAGTCCAGGCCCACTTCCCACAACGACCACAGGGTGCTGGCGAACAGCACCAGCGCGTACAGCGGCAAGGCGGCGCGGCGGCCGGCCAGCAGCAACAGGCCCGTGAAGGCGATGCCGATGCCGCTCAACAGGTAATACAACGACCCGCCCAGGCTGGCCAGCTTGACGCCGCCCGCCAGCAGGGCCAGGCCCATCAACAGCATCACCACGCCGAGCAGGCTCGGCAGCAGGCGCCGCGTGGTGGAAGCACGTGCAGTGCTCATAGTGCGTTTTCTCCAGAATGATGATGGCCCGCGACCACGCCCACGGGGGCGCCGCGACGACCTGATGTTTTTATCGGAACGATGTCAGCGCAGGGGCTGACCGAGAGATGACGCAAGGGGTGCAGCGGTATCAACGCTCATACGATGTCATACATTGGTGCGACATTGCATCGCACCAAAGTCTAATAAATTGGCCTGCGGGGTGTCTGGGACGCGGCCTGGCGGCCGCTGCTACGGGTGCGGTGTGCGAAGGTTTCTTGCGGCGCCGGTGACGCGGCCTGTGGCCGCTGCTACGGGTCAGGCGCGCCCCAGCGCCCACACCTGCGCGATATCCCGCGCGCGGTCGCGCAGCAGCAGCGCGGCGTGGCGGCAGGCCTGGTCCAGGGTCATGGGGCCGCTGGTGACGGCGAAGGCGGCGGTGACGCCGTGGGCATACATCTGCTCGTAGCCCTCGCCCAGGGTGCCGGCGATCACCAGCACCGGCACCTGGTGCGCCGCCGCCACGCGGGCGACGCCGAAGGGGGTCTTGCCGCGCAGGGTCTGGGCGTCGAAGCGCCCTTCCCCGGTGATCACCAGGTCGGCGCCGATCACCGCCTGCTCAAGGCCGGTCAATTCGGCCACCACTTCCACGCCCGGGCGGAAGGTAGCGCCCAGGTACGCCTTGGCGGCGAAGCCCATGCCGCCGGCTGCACCCGCGCCCGGGGATTCGCGCAGGTCCTGGCCCAGCACTGCCGCGCTGTGCTCGGCGAAGTGGCCCAGGGCGGCGTCCAGTTGCAGCACCTGCGCGGGGCTGGCGCCCTTCTGCGGGCCAAAGATGTGCGAGGCACCATGGGGGCCGCACAGGGGGTTGTCGACGTCGGCAGCCACCTCGAAGCGCACCTGGGCCAGGCGCGGGTCCAGGCCGTGCAACGACAGCCGCGCCAACTGTGCCAGGGCCAGGCCGCCCTTGGCCAGCGGTTGCTCGTCGGCGCCGAACAGCTGCAGGCCCAGGGCGCGCAGCATGCCGGTGCCGGCGTCGTTGGTGGCGCTGCCGCCGATGGCCAGGATCACCCGCCGGGCGCCGGCGTCCAGCGCCGCGCCAATCAGCTGGCCGGTGCCGTAGGTGCTACTGGTGCAGGCGTCGCGCTGGTCCACCGGCACCAACTGCAGGCCGCTGGCCTCGGCCATTTCGATGATGGCCGTGGCGCTGTCGGCCAGCCAGCCCCAGCGGGCCTGCACCGGGCTGCCCAGCGGACCTTCGACGGTGAGGCTGCGCAACTCGCCGGCGCACGCCGCCAGGATCGCCTCCATGGTGCCCTCGCCGCCATCGGCCATGGGGCACTGCACCAGTTCGGCCTGGGGCAAGGCCTGGGCCAGGCCTTCGGCGATGGCGGCGGCGACGCCGGCAGCGCTGAGGCTGTCCTTGAACGAGTCGGGGGCGATGACGATTTTCATGACGGCTACTCCGGTTTTCTTGTAAGGCCCATGCTGCCAGTTGCCCGAGGCGTCTGCGCCGGGCTGCTGCACAAGCGCAGGCGACCGTTGTTGTTCAAATGGACAAATCGCCGGGCAACAGCTGCACCCCCAGGTACAGGGTGAGCATGCCTTCCAGGCGGTTGGGGTCGATGCCGCTCAGCTCGGCGATGCGCTCCATGCGGTAGCGCAGGCTGTTGCGGTGGATGCCCAGGGCGTCGGCGCAGGCCTGGCTCTGGCCGTCGTGCTCGCACCAGGCGCGCAGGGTCGCCAGCAGCTGGCCGCTGGCGTCCTTGGCCATGACCTTGTGCAACGGCCCCAGCCATTCGTCCAGGCTGTCGTCGCTGCGGTGGCGCCACAGCATCGCCGGCAGGCGGTAGCGCGCCAGCGGCAGGCTGCGGCGCTGGGGCACGATGTCGCGGCCGTAGGCCAGCAGGTCGCGCACCCAGCGGTAGCCACGGCGCAGGCCGGCGAGGTCGTCGGCCGGCTCGCCCAGCGCCAGGCGCTGCACCGGCCAGCCCTGGGCCTCGAGCTTGTCCAGCAGCCGCGCCTCATCCAGGCTGACGCTGGCCGGGCGGCACCACAGCAGCGAGCCGGCCGCGGGGCTTACGCACCAGCTGTCCGGGTAGCGGCTCTGCAGCCACGCCGCCAGCGCCTCGGTGCTTTGCGCCGCCTTGAGCTCGAACAGGCAGGGCGTGCGCGGCAGCTGCGGCTTGAGGCCCATCTGCCGGGCCTCGTCCAGCAGCCGCGGCGACTCGCCCGTGCCGCCCAGCAGCAAGGCCAGCAGGTCGTCGCAGCGCTGGCGGCGCCAGTGCTGTTCCACCTGCAGGCGGCGCTGGCCCAGGAGCATTTCGGCGGTCATGCGCACCAGCTCGCCGAAGGTGCGCAGCTGCGCCGGGTCGCCGGTCAGGCCCAGCACGCCGATCAGCCGGCCGTCCAGCAGCAGCGGCAGGTTCACCCCCGGCTGCACGCCCTTGAGGCACTGCGCCGCCTGGGCGTCCAGCTCCACCACGCGGCCGTTGGCCAACACCAGTTGCGCGCCCTCGTGGCGGGTGTTGATGCGCTCGGGCTCGCCGCTGCCCAAAATCAGCCCCTGGCTGTCCATGACGTTGACGTTGCACGGCAGAATGGCCATCGCGCGGTCGACAATGTCTTGCGCCAGGTCATGATCAAGTTCGAACATAGGGAAAAAAGTCCTGTTCACATCTGTAGAGTCGCACAGCCCGGGCGGCGCGGCGCTGTGCAAACGCACAAAGACACTGCCACGCGCCTCGCCGACACTCAAGGGTGGCTCACGATAGCCGCAAATAACATAAAAACAGAGAGAAACCCCATGTCTACAACCATCGCCCTTGACCAAGGCACCCCAGGCGTCAGGGACGCTGTGTACCGGCGCATCACCCTGCGGCTGATCCCCTTCATCTTCATCTGCTACCTGTTCAACTACCTGGACCGGGTCAACGTCGGCTTCGCCAAGTTGCAGATGCTCGATGCGCTAAAGTTCAGCGAAACCATCTACGGCCTTGGCGCCGGCATATTCTTCATCGGCTACGTGCTGTGCGGCCTGCCGAGCAACCTGGCCCTCACCCGCTTCGGCCCGCGGCGCTGGATCGCGCTGATGATGCTGGCCTGGGGCGGCCTGTCGACCTGCCTGCTGTTCGTCACCACGCCAATGGAGTTCTACGTGCTGCGCCTGTTCACCGGCGCCGCCGAGGCCGGGTTCTTCCCCGGCATCGTGCTGTACCTCTCGCAGTGGTTCCCGGACGCGCGCCGCGGGCGGATCATGGCGCTGTTCATGTCGGCCATCCCGGTGTCGGGCCTGCTGGGCAGCCCGTTCTCGGGCTGGATTCTCAACCACTTCGCCGTCGGCCAGCAGGGCCTGGCCGCCTGGCAGTGGATGTTCCTGATCCAGGGCATCCCGACCATGGTGCTGGGCGCCATGGCCTATTTCCTGCTCAGCGACAGCTTCGCCAAGGCCACCTGGCTCACGCCCCAGCAGCGCGCGGTGGTGGAAGCCGACCTCGCCGAGGACGCCCGCAGCAAGCCGGCGCAGCAGCGTGAGTCGCTGGGCGCGGTGTTCGCCACGCCGTTGATCTGGGTGCTGGGTTTCATCTACTTCTGCATCCAGAGCGGCGTGTATGCCATCAACTTCTGGCTGCCGTCGATCATCAAGAACCTGGGCTTCAGCGACGCCCTGGTGATTGGCTGGCTGAGCGCCATTCCGTACCTGCTGGCGGGTATCTTCATGCTGCTGGTGGGCCGCTCGGCCGACCTGCGCAACGAGCGCCGCTGGCATTTGGTGGTGCCGATGCTGATGGGCGCCATCGGCCTGGTCATCGCCGTGAACTTCGCCGCCACCCCGGCCATCGCCATCGTCGGCCTGAGCCTGGCCACCATGGGCGCCCTCACCGGCCTGCCGATGTTCTGGCCGCTGCCCACCGCCTTCCTCAGCGCCGGCGTGGCCGCCGGTGGCCTGGCGATCATCAACTCCGTGGGCCAGATGGCCGGGTTCCTCAGCCCCTACATCGTCGGCTTCATCAAGGACCAGACCGGTTCGACCGACGCGGCGCTGTATGCGCTGGCGGGGTTGATCGTGGTGGGGAGCGCGGTGGCGTGGAAGGTGGCGGGCAAGCGGTGAGAATCCTGTAGCAGCGGCCGCAGGCCGCGTCCAAGGCACCAACCGCAGCGAGCCCGGACGCCGCCTGCGGCAGCTGCCTACAGGCACGCGCGCAACCCGCCGATCGCGTCGTTTGCATCGCGGCCAAGGCCGGCTCCTACCACGCACGCTGTAGGAGCCGACCTTGGTCGCGATGCAGGCAACGCGGTTTCTGTAGCAGCGGCGGGGCGGCCGTCCGCCACAGGCCGCGTCCAATGCACCGACCGCAGCGAACCCGGACGCCGCCTGCGGCAGCTGCTACAGATCGCGGAATGTCTGTAGCAGTGGCCACTAACACAGGTTTCAGGTGCGCACCCTCCCCCCATGCAGTACCTTTGCCCTCACACCATCGCAAAGGGATGCCACCGATGATTTACCGCGCACTGGGCCACAGTGGCCTGAGAGTCTCCGCCCTGACCCTGGGCACCATGATGTTCGGCGAGCAGACGGCCACCGAGGACGCCCTGCATATCATCGACAAAGCCTGGGACCAGGGCATCAATTTCATCGACAGCGCCGACGTCTACAACAACGGCCGCAGCGAGGAGATCGTCGGCGAGGCGATTGCCCGCAACCGTCACGATTGGGTGCTGGCCACCAAGGTCGGCTTCGGCCCGGCCGATGGCGTGCCGAACCGCAGCGGCCTGAGCCGCAAGCATATCTTCAACGGCGTGGAAGCCAGCCTGACCCGCCTGGGCACCGACTACATCGACCTCTACTACCTGCACCGCGATGACCTGAACACGCCGTTGGAGGTGACCGTCAGCGCCATCGGCGACCTGCTGCGCCAGGGCAAGATCCGCCACTGGGGCGTGTCCAACTTCCGTGGCTGGCGCCTGGCCGAGATCGTCAACGTGGCCCAGCGCCTGGGCGTGGACAAACCGGTAGCCAGCCAGCCGCTGTACAACATCGTCAACCGCCAGGTGGAAACCGAGCAGCTCACCGCCGCGGCTTACCACGGCCTGGGCGTGGTGCCGTTCAGCCCCCTGGCCCGTGGCGTGCTCAGTGGCAAATACACGCCAGGCAAGGCGCCCGAGGCCGGCAGCCGCGCCGCGCGCCAGGACAAACGCATCCTGGAGACCGAATGGCGCGACGAGTCGCTGCACATTGCCCGCACCATTCAGGAATACACGGCCGCCAAGGGCGTGGGGATTGTCGAGTTTGCGATTGCCTGGGTGCTGAACAACCAGCTGGTCAGCTCGGCCATCGTCGGGCCGCGCACCGAGGCGCAGTGGGATACCTACAGCGGCGCGCTGGAGGTGAAGATCACGGCGGAAGATGAAGCGTTCATCGACAGCCTGGTCACGCCGGGGCATCCGTCGACGCCGGGCTACAACGACCCCGGCCATTTCGTCACCGGCCGGGTGACAGCATAACCCCGTAGCAGCGGCCGCCAGGCCGCGTCCGGCGCCAGCGCAAAGTTGGCCCCGGACGCGGCCTGGGGCCGCTGCTACGGGTTTACATCAGGCCTTGACGATCCAGCCCGCTGGGGCTTCAACGTCGCCGTGCTGGATGCCGGTCAGCTCGTTGTAGAGCTTGACGGTCACCGGGCCCACGCTTTCCAGGCTGTGGAACACGTGCAGCTTGTCGTTGTACTGGATGCCGCCGATCGGCGAGATGACCGCGGCGGTACCGCAGGCGCCGGCTTCCTTGAACTGGGCCAGCTGGTCGACGAACACGTCGCCTTCCACCACTTTCAGGCCCAGGCGGGTTTCAGCCAGTTCCATCAGCGACAGGCGGGTGATGCCTGGCAGTACCGACGGCGACTTGGGCGTGACGAACTCGTTGTGCTCGGTGATGGCGAAGAAGTTGGCCGAACCGACTTCCTCGATTTTCGAGTGGGTCAGCGGGTCCAGGTAGATGCAGTCGGCGAAGTTGTGCTTCTTGGCATCGGCACCCGGCAACAGGCTGGCGGCGTAGTTGCCACCCACCTTGGCGGCGCCGGTGCCTTGTGGGGCGGCGCGGTCGTAGGTGGAGATGGAGAAGTTGTGCGGCTTCAGGCCGCCCTTGAAGTAGGCACCTACCGGCACGGCGAACACCGAGAAGATGAACTCGGGGGCGGTGCGCACGCCGATGTTGTCACCCACGCCGATGACGAACGGACGCAGGTACAGGGCGCCGCCCGAACCGTACGGCGGGATGAACTTCTCGTTGGCACGCACGACCTGCTTGCAGGCCTCGATGAACATGTCGGTAGGCACGTGCGGCATCAGCAGGCGCGAGCAGCTGCGCTGCATGCGGGCGGCGTTCTGGTCCGGGCGGAACAGGTTGATCGAGCCGTCCTTGCAGCGGTAGGCCTTGAGGCCCTCGAAGCACTGCTGGCCGTAGTGAATGGCGGTCGAACCTTCGGCAATGTGCAGGACGTTGTCTTCGGTCAGGGTGCCTTCCTGCCAGGCGCCGTCGCGCCAGGTGGCCAGGAAGCGCAGATCAGTCTTGATGTAGTCGAAACCCAGGGTGTCCCAGTTTATGCCAGCGCCGCTCATGATGCCCTCTACAGATGATCGCAAGGATTCAATTCGTTGATCAGGCGACAAAGATACGGCGCCAGATGGCCTGCGGCAAGCGTGTCTTGGCGCCTTTGCCACCTAGGAGGCCGAAGGTGCGGCAAGCCGCCGCAGGATCGGCTCGAATTCCGCGGTGGGCTGGCGTGGCAGCGGGTCGGGTTCGCCCTTGTCGATGGCCTGCCAGTAGCGCCACGGTACCTTGGCGCTGCCCAGCTCGTAGTCCATGCCGTCCCAGCTGTCCTCGCGGAAGCTGTAGAAGGCCCAGTGCACCTGCTGGCGGTCGAGCACCGTGAGCACGTCCTCCAGGTACTGGCGGCAGCCGGGCAGCTGGCGCATGCAGCCGAACTCGCCCACCACCAGGCGCTGGCGCGGCACCCCTGCCCGCTCGGCCCAGGCCAGCGGGCGCTGCAGGTAGCTGGCGACGCGCTGGGCGTTCCAGGTCAGGGACTGGCCGGCGAACGGCGCTGGGCCAGGATAGGCATAGGGCGTGGCGCGCTTGATGTTCGGCGCGCTGGTGGCCTCGTAGGGCTCGTACATGTGCACGCTGTACAGCAGCCGGCTGTCGTTCAGGGCCTTGGGCCAGTACTCGAAGCTGTCGGCGGCGGCGTACCAGCCGGCGTCGAGCATGATCGGCGTGTGCGGGTCGACCTCGCGCACGGCGGCCACCAACTGTTCATAGAACGCCGGCAGGTCCCGGGCGGTGCCTTGGGCCTTGGCGTACCAGGCGTGCATGGCAGGGGCGCCGGCGTGCTCCAGCAGGCCGCCGCGTTTTTCCGGGGCCGGCTCGTTGATCAGGTTGTAGCCGGCTACCGCCGGGTGGTCCTTGAGGGCGGCGGCCAGGTCGCGCCAGTAGGCGGCGCTTTGCGCCCACCAGGCCTTGTCCTGCCACAGGCGGTCGTCGAAACGGTCGCCGTTGTTCTGCGACCAGCGCATGCCTGGCAGGGACAGCGGCGTGATCACCACCTTGAGGCCCGCCGCGTGGGCACGGTCGAGGCTGATGATAAGGGTGCGCAGGTCATTTTCAACCAGGCCGTCGTAATGGTCGGCGCTGCCCAGCAGGAAATCGCGCTGGGCGGTCTGCCATTTGTCCCACGACAGCCGCACCCAGCCGGCGCCATAGCCGCTCAGGGCCTGGTAATACTCGGGGGTGGGCGGCAGGCGGTTGAAGCTGTTGCCGCCATGGCGGGGGGCGGTGTCCCAGAAGCCGATCAGGTCGGCGGCGCTGGCAGGCAACGCCAGGCCAGCCAGCAGCCCGGCGATCAAGGGGAAGATTCTCACAAGTGCTTACCTTTGTTCTTATGTGCAAAGAACCGCAAGCCTACGTGAACCGTCCCCTCCAGACCGCTGGCAAAGTGTGACCTGAATTGTCAGGAGCAGTAGGACGCGCGCTGGTCTTCGATCAGGGTCAACGCCGCCGCCCATGCCATGTCGATGATCTGCTCGACGCCGTCGCTTTCGAATTGTTTCGCCGTGTGTGCGCACACCTCCGGCGCCGGGTAGATCAGCTTGCTGCCGCCCGCCAAGGCCTGCACCTGCGCCTGGCAAGCGCGCTCCAGGAAGTGAATTTCGTGGAACGCCTCGGCGACGCTGCCACCACCGGCCAGCAGGCCATGGTTGCGCAAAATCATGGCGCGGTGCGGGCCCAGGTCGGCGATCAGCCGCTCGCGCTCGTCCAGGGACAGGGCAATGCCTTCGTAGGTGTGGTAGGCCAGCTTGCCGTAGAACTTCAGCGCGTGCTGGCTGATGGGCAGCAGGCCCTGCTCCTGGGCCGACACGGCGATGCCGGCGGCGGTGTGGGTGTGGATCACGCAGGCCAGGTCCGGCCGCGCCATGTGAATAGCCGAATGGATGACGAAGCCTGCGGCGTTCACCGGCACCTGCGCGCAGGCCGGGTCCACGGCCTTGCCGTGCTGGTCGATGAGCACCAGGTCGCTGGCGCGCATACGGTCGAACAGCACGCCGTAGCGGTTGATCAGGAAATGATGCTCGGGGCCTGGCACGCGCAACGTCAAGTGCGTGTCGATCAGGTCGGTCATGCGGAAGTGGGCGATCATGCGGTACAGCGCGGCAAGCTCGCAGCGGGCGTGCCATTCGGTGTCGCTGACGGTGAGGGGCTGGGCCATGGGAGTCCTCCTGGGGCGGTGACATTTCCCATAGTAACGCCGTTTGCCGGGGGTGCCAGGAGGATTGATGCCGCTGTTGATGCCCCATACGCCATCCACGTAGCCGCTGCCGACAGGCTGCGCTGGCCCTGATCGTCGCTGGAGATCTCCAGTGTGGCTCAGGCCCAGCGCAGCCTGCGGCAGCGGCTACAAGATTGGCGGGGAATTAGCGGGGGTTGCGGGGGATGGTCAGGCCCAGGTTCTCGCGCAGGGTGGTGCCGGGGTATGCGCGCCGGTACACCCCGCGTTCCTGCAGCAATGGCACCACCTCCTGGGTAAAGCGGCGGAACTGGCCGGGATGGCCGATGTAGATATTGAAGCCATCCACCGCCCGCGCCTCGAACCATTCGGCCATTGTCGCCGCAACGGTCTCGGCGCTGCCCACGAAAGCGCCGGGGCGCAGTTGGCGCGAGGCCTGCACCGCCTGGCGCAGGGTGAGGTTGGCGGCCACGGCGTTGTCGGTGATGCGCTTGGCCACGGTGAAGAAGCTGCTGCGGGCAAACTCCAGGGCCTGGGCCGGGAACGGCGCGTCGAGGTCGTACTGGCTGAAGTCATGCCAGCCAAACGAGCGGCCGAACTCCAGCAGCGCCTGCTCGAAACTGTGGTCGCTCTCGTGGTAGTGGCGCTCCAGGGCCCGCGCCTGCTCGTCAGTGTCGCCGACGAACACCTCGGCACCCGGCAGCACCAGCACCTGCTCGGGGTCGCGGCCTTGGCGCACGGCGCGTTCCTTGATCTCGCGGTAAAACGCCTGGCCTTGTTCCAGGCTGGGCGCGTGGGTGAACACCACGTCGGCAATGGCCGCGCCCAGCTCCCTGCCCTGCTCCGAGTCGCCGGCCTGGAAAATCACCGGCTGGCCCTGGGGCGAACGCTGCAGGTTGAGCGGCCCCACCACGGCAAAATGCTCGCCCTTGTGGTTCAGCGCGTGCAGCTTGGCCGGGTCGAAATAGCGGCCGGTGCTGCGGTCGCGCACGAAGGCGTCGTCTTCCCAGCTTTGCCACAGGCCCTGCACCACCTGCACGTGCTCCTTGGCGCGGCTGTAGCGGGTGTCGTAGTCGTAGTGCTCGTCACGGCCATAGTTGCCGGCCGTGCCGGCGTCGCCGCTGGTGACCACGTTCCAGCCGGCGCGGCCCTTGCTGATCAAGTCCAGCGAGGCCAGGCGCCGGGCCACGTTGAACGGCTCGTTGTACGAGGTGGTCAAGGTGCCCACCAGGCCGATATGGCGGGTGGTCACGGCCAGTGCCGACAGCAGCGTCAGCGGCTCCAGGCGGTTGAGGTAATGGGGCGGCGAGCCGGGGGTGATGAACTGGCTATCGACGATGAAAATCAGGTCGAACAGCGCGGCTTCCGCCTGGCGGGCGATGTCGATGTACCAGTCGATGTTGACGCTGGCGTCGGCCGGCAGCTCGGGGTCCAGCCACAAGTTGTGGCGGCCGGGGCCACCGACGCCCATGGTCAGGGCGCCGAGTTTCAGGGTGCGGGTGCTCATGGCGACGTTCCTTGCAGGGTTATGGCGCGGCCTGGGCCGTGGCGGGTGGCTGCACGGCAGCGTTGAAGGAGGTGTCGAACAGGCTGGCGGCCGGGTAGGACTTGATCAGCCCCAGGCCGCTGAAGAAGTCGATGGTCTGCTGGGCAGCGGCGATGTTCTGCGCGCTCACCGGTCCGACGTCGGTCTTGGCGCGGCCGAACCAGGCGCGGGCGATGTCCTTGTCGGCGCGGGTGCGCTCGGCCCAGGCGTCGGCGTAGGCCTCGTTGTGGGCGGGGTCGCTGACGCTCCATTCCCGGGCCTTTTTCAGGCGTTGCAGGAAGTCGTTGATGGCGGCGCGTTTTTCTTCGCGGGAATGCTCGTTGGCGACCACGAAGCTCTGGGCCGGGATCAACCCCTGGGCGGTTGCGATCACGCGGCCACCGGCACGCTCCTGCTGGGTGACGTAGGGTTCCCAGGTGGCGATGACGTCGACGCTGCCGCCGTCCAGCGCATGGGAAGCATCGAGGGCGCTGAGGTAGCGGATGTCGACGGCGTCACGCGGCACGCCGGCCTTGTCCAGGGCGCTGAACAGCAACTGCTGGCTCCACGAGCCCTTCCAGATGGCCACGCGCTTGCCGCGGATGTCGGCGATGGTCTTGATGGGCGAATTTTTGCCGACCACGATGGCCACGCCGTCGAGGCTCTGCTGGGTCACCGCAATCACCTTGATGGGCGCGCCCAGGGCGCCGAGGAACAGCGGCGGCGCGTCGCCCAGCAGGCCCAGGTCCAGGCTGCCGGCGTTCAACGCTTCGGCCACCGGCGAACCGGCGGTGAACTGCTTCCACTCCAGGGTATAAGGCAGGTCGTTGAGCACGCCGGCGGCGTCCATCACGGCGCGGGTATTGTAGCTCTGGTCACCCACGGTCAGGGTCAGGGCCGAGGCGCCCAGGCTGATGGACGCGGCCAGCGCGGCGGCGGCCAGTTTGACGAATGTGCGCAAGGCAATCTCCTGGGCAGCGGTTATATGGAAAGGCTCTGTAGAAACCAATGCTTATAAGCTAGCCATCTGGAAGTCATTTGTGAAATTCATTTTAGACATAACCTAATATGATTATTTTGCAGCTAATGCTAGCCATCCCCGGGGCTGCTCTACACTGAAGAGGTTGTTCCTGCTCATTCACTGCCGCGCCATGGGCCGGCACAGGAGGAAGGAAATGGCCGTCAAAGCAATCCCCGATGGACAACACAGCATCACCGCCTACCTCGCCCTGGACGGCGCGGCCAAGGCCATCGCGTTCTATCAAAAGGCCTTCGGCGCCACCGAGGTGTTCCGCCTGGAGGCCCCCGGCGGCCGCGTGGGCCATGCCGAGCTGCGCATCGGCGACTGCGCGCTGATGCTGGCCGACACCTGCGACCAGGGTCCGCTGGGGCCGATTGCCGGCGAACACAAGGCGCCGGTGGGCCTGCACCTGTACGTCGAGGACGCCGACGCGGTGTTCGCCCAGGCCTTGGCCGCAGGCGCTACCCAGGTGTATGAGGTGAAGGATCAGTTCTATGGCGACCGCTCAGGTACACTGCGCGATCCGTTCGGCAATGTCTGGTTCGTGGCCACCCACAAGGAAGACCTGACGCCCGAGCAAATCCATCAACGTGCAGCGGCCATGTTTGGCCAGGGACCTGCCTGACCCGTTATGCGAATCATTGAAAAAAACGGCGCACTGGTGCGCACCCTCACCCCCGCCGAGCAGGTGCTGGTAGAAGGTTTCGTGCAGGCCAGCCTCGACGGGCACCGCCTGTTGCAGGCCAACCAGTGGCTGATGAAGGTGCGCGGCCAGGGCCAATGGCTGGCCTGCGACTGCCGCCAGGACGCGATGCCGGTGATGAACGTGACCCTCAACAGCAGCACCGGCACGCTGTTCCTGAAGAACAACCCCGGCACCCCGGAGCATCATCCCGAGTGCCCGTTCATCAAGGATGACCGCGAGCCAGGCACCAGCGCCGAGCGCGACGAGCCGCCAGCGGCCTGGCTGGCACCGGACGTGCCGCTGCGGCTGATCGGCGAGTTCCGCCCCGCCGGCAGCGCCGAAAACGCCGGCACGGCGAACGGCGCCAGCACCCGCAAGGAGCAGCACCGCCTGCTGTCGCTGCTGGTGACGCTGATCGAGGCCTCGGGCCTCAACGTCTACGCCACCCACCTGAAGAAGGATTTGACCCAGCAGTTCGCCGACCTGCGCGGGGTGGCGGCGCGCTACCCGCTGGTGGAGCGGGTGCCGGCCAGCAACTACCTGGAAACGCGCATCGACATGAAGCACATGATGATGCTCAAGGCGCGCCTCAAGGACTCCTCGGCGTTCGGTAGCCAGCGCCGCTACGGGCTGCTGCTGGACTGCGTCAACGAGGTGCGCACGCGCAGGGTGTTCAACGGTCGTAGCGACAATGGCTTCGATTTCCAGGGCCACCATTGGCTGTGGGGCGGCGAACGCACCAGCGGGCCGTTGCTGGCCCTGGCGCTGTACTCGCCCACCACGGCGGGCAGCCAGTATTACGAGATGATCCACGTGGCCACGGTGCCGGTGCTGTCGCGGGCGCAGCTGTTCCCGGTGCTGCGCGAGGAAGAGCGCGAGCCGTTGAAGCTGCTGGTGGGGCTGATTGACTGGATGGCCGGCAAGGGTGTGCAGGTCATCATGCGCCGGCCGGTGATCGGCGGCGACGTGATGGATGAGCTGGTGCTGACCTCGGACCTGGACCGGGTGCTGTCGGTGTCGCTGATGAAACAGCCGCTGGGCCCAGAGCCCAGCAGCGAGACCTTCAAGCGCCTGGCCGATTTCAAGAGCCTGGACACCTTCCGCAAGTACGTGGCCGGCTTCTTCATGCGCGACCGCCCGTAGCAGCTCCCACAGGATGTCGCTGCTACAGGGCTGCTTCGGGGGTGCGTACGCCCAGGTGCAGCTGCGCCAGCAGGTCTGCCAGCAACGCTGGCACCTCGGCCACCTGCGCCACCGCGCCGAACAGGTAGAAGTCCGGGCGCACCAGCATCGCCGTCACCCCGTTTTCCTGCATGAAGCGGTGGTACTTGCCGCTGTGGTCGACGTAACCGCCCTGCCCTTGCGGCGCCAGGCGAATCACCCGCAAGCCGAGGGCCGCCAGGGCGTCGCGCTGTTCACGATTGATCAGCGCCAGCGGGTCGCGGTCGCCAATCACCACCAGGTGGAAACCACGGCCGAACAGCTCGTCATAGCGCGCCACCACGCCGTCCACCTCGATGCTGCCATGCACCCCCAGGCTGCCGGCCAGGCCCAGCGGGCTGCCGTCGGCGGCCTTGTGGATCAGGCCACCGGTGAGGCCCGGGAACGGCGCCAGCGGCGGCACTTCGCCGGCCAGGAAAGCCCGGTCACGCTCGGCGGCGGCCTGGGGGTCGGACACGCACACCACCTTGCCCATGGCCACCGAGGCGTCGATCACCGCGCGAATCTGCGGCTTGCGCTCGGGGGTGTAGCTGTCCAGCAGGCGCTCGTCGCAGGCGCCGCGCAGCACCAGGTCCAGGCGCCACGACAGGTTCCACGCGTCACGAATGCCCGAGCACATGCCCTGCCCCATGAACGGCGGCATCAGGTGCGCGGCGTCGCCGGCCAGCAGCACCCGGCCGTTGCGCCATTTCTCGGCGATGCGCGAGCGGAACTGGTACACCGCATGGCGCACCAGGGTCGCGGTACCCGGGTTCACCCAGGGTGCCAGCAACTCCCAGACCTTGGCGGTGTCCTGCAGGTCCTCAAGGCTTTCGTGGGGCAGGCGCATGAACTCCCAGCGCCGGTAGCCCGGGCCGCCCGGCACCATGGTGGTGGGCCGCGCGGGGTTGCACCACTGGCCGATGTCCGGCACGTCCAGGGTGACCCCGGGGTTGGGCTGCAGGTCCACCACCAGCCAGTCTTCCTCGAAGCCCAGGTCATGCCAGGCAATGCCCTGCTCGCGGCGCACGAAGCTGTTGGCGCCGTCGGCACCGATCACGTAACGGGCCCGCACCTGGCAGGTCGCCTCGGGGTGTTCGGCACGCGCCGCGCGCTGCATCGACAGCTCGCAGCCGCCGTCGAACTGGCGCAGCCCCACCGCCTCCCAGCCCTGGTGCACCTGCACGTTGGGCAGGGCCTTGGCGCGAGCGTCGAGCACCGCTTCCAGCGCCGGCTGGTTGAACAGGTAGCCGAACGGCCCGTCGCTGATCGACTCGGCCGACCAGTCGATCTCCACCAGGGTCTGCCAGTCGGCGTTGAACCACTGGTAGCACGCCGACGGCTGGGAGATGGGTTGCAGGTCCTGCTCCAGCCCCATCAGGCGAAATACCCGGCGGATCTCGTGGTCGTGGAACACCGCGCGCGGCAGCGGGTACAGCGAGGTCCAGCGGTCATACACGGCCACGTTGTAGCCCATATTGCCCAGCAGGATCGCCAGGGTCTGGCCCACCGGGCCGTAGCCGACAATGGCCACATCAACAGTCTGGGTCATTGGCCAGCTCCTGCTTCGGTGTTGAAGATGAAGTGTTCGGGCACGTCCGGCCCCCACAGGTACAGGGAGTTTTCCGGGTGGAAGTCGCCGCTCGGCCAGGTCACGCCTTCGGCGATGAAGTCCATGTCGGCCGAGTACTCGCAGAACGAGCCCCAGGGGTCGCGCACGTAGTGGAAGTAATTCGAGCCCAGGGCGTGGCGGCCGGTGCCCCAGCCGTCGTGGTAGCCGGCGCTGGCCATCTGCGCGGCGCCGACGCCCACCTGGTCGATGCTGCCCACTTCCCAGGCGGCGTGGTGCCAGCCCTTGGCGCTGCTCTTGGCGAAGGCCACCAGGTGGTGGTCGCAGCCGTGGGTGGCGTGCATGAAGGCAATGATGTCCTGGGACTTGTCCGACAGCCGCAGGCCCAGGGCCTGCTCATAGAAGTCGATGGAGGCCAGCACATCGGGGGAAAACAGCAGCACGTGGGACAGCCGCGCCGGGGTGATGCGCGGCAGCTGGTCACGGGTGCCCACGCCGCGCACGCGGCCGTAGGCGCTGGTGTGCAGGGCCGTGGCCTTGCAGTTGGGCATGGTCTTGTCGCCCACCTTGATCTGCAGCAGGTTGCCATGGGGGTCGCGGAACCAGCAGCCCACGCCGTCGCCGTCCTCGAAGGTGGCGCCGGCGGCCTCGACCTGGCGGCGCAGGGCCAGGTAGTCGTGCTCATGGCAGTTGAAGCTCAGCCAGGCCAGGGCCTTGGCCGGCCCTGGCAGGATGCGTGCCCAGGTGCGGCCATCGCCGGCGCGCAGCAGCAACTGGCCGTCGCTGGCCTGCACGTCAAGGCCGAAGTTTTCGAAGAAATGCTGTGCCTGGGGTAAGGACGGCACATACAGCGCGTAGTGATCGATCGAATGCACGCCACGGGTTTCGCGGGTCATGATCGCCTCCGTTTATTGTTGTTTTTCGTGGCGCGGCCCTGGGTGTGGGCCGCGCCGCTGTAGCTGGGCCGGGGCCTGGGTTCAGGCCTCGTCGACCACCGGGTTGACCAGGCTGCCGATGCCTTCGATGGACACCTCCACCACGTCACCCGCCTTCAGGTACACCTTGGGGTTCATGCCGAAGCCGACGCCGGCCGGGGTGCCGCTGACGATCACGTCGCCGGCGCCCAGGGTCACGGCCTGGCTGAGGGTGGAAATGATGGTGGCGACGTCGAAGAGCATGTCGCTGGTGTTCACCGACTGCACCACCTTGCCGTTGACCTTGGTCTGCAGCAGCAGGCCCTTGCCGCCTTCGGGCAGTTCGTCGGCGGTGACCAGGTCGGGGCCGAAGGCGCCGGTGTCATCGAAATTCTTGCCCACGGTCCACTGCGGCGACTTGAACTGGTACTCGCGCACCGAGCCTTCGTTGAACAGCGCGTAGCCGGCCACGTGCTTGAGCGCGTCGGCCTTGGCGATGTGGCGGCCACCGCTTTTCAGCACCACAGCCATCTCGCCTTCGTAGTCCAGGGTGTCGGACACCTTAGGCCGTACCAGCGGCTGGTTGTGGCCGATCAGGCTGGAATTGAAGCGCGGGAACAGGGTTGGGTAGTCGGGCTGGGCGTAGGGCGATTCCTTGGTGTGGTCGGCGTAGTTCAGGCCCACGCAGACGATCTTGCCGGGTTCGCGCAGCAGCGGCAGGTAGTCGTGTTCACCCACCTCCACTACCGGGCCAGCCGCTTCGGCGCCGTAGGTGGAAAGGTCCACGCCGCGCTTGAGCAGGGCCTCCAGGGGTTCATGGCCCAGCACCCGCACGCCTGCTTCGGTGCGCACACCCAGGGTGGCCTGGCCTTGATACATGAAATGAACGTAGCGCATGGAAAAACACCTCTTGTTGTGGGTCGGCGGCCCGACCTTCGGGCGCCTGCCGATGGGGCCAAGGTAGGCCTGAAAAAATATACGGTCAACGATAATTTATATTTTATAAGACCAAAGTCGACCAAACGCACGCTTCGACAAGCAACAGATATACATTCACGCGCAGGAATATATATTTTATGGGCGATGGGGTATGCTGTCGGCTCAGGCGACCCACACAGGAACTGGCGCACCGTGAACCTTCCCCTCCCCTGGCCCCCGGCTGCTGACAACGGCGACAAGCGCACCATGGCCTCGCAGCTCGAAGTGCGCGTGCGCCAGGACATCATCAACGGCCGGCTGGCGCCGGGCAGCAAGCTGCGGCTCAAGGAACTGGCCGAGTCCTATGACGCCGGTGTCATCCCGCTGCGCGAGGCGCTGTCGCGGCTGGCGGCGATTGGTTTCATCACCGTGGAAGACCAGAAGGGTTTTCGCGTGGGGCAGATCTCTGCCGAAGAGATCCGCGACATCACCAACGCGCGGCTGCACATCGAGACCAAGGCCCTGGCCGAGTCGATTCTGCAGGGCGATGTGGAATGGGAAACCCAGCTGATCGCCGCCCACCACCGGCTGGACCGGCTGGAACTGGTGGAAGGCCCCGAGCGCGCCATGCGCCCGGAATGGGAAGAGGCGCACAACGCCTTTCACAGCGCGCTGATTGCCGGCTGCCGCTCGGCCTGGCTGCAACGCTTCGCCACCACCCTGCGCGACCAGACCGCGCGCTACCGCCTGCTGGCGGTGCACTACCCTGACGCGGCCAAACGCGACATCCCCGGTGAGCACCGGCAGCTGCTGCATGCCTGCCTGAGCAAGGATGTGGGCCGCGCCTGCGAGCTGCTGCGCGCCCACTACGAAGCCACCACCCAGAGCGTGCTGGACCACGAGCGCCTGGCACGCCGCTAGCCGCCCACCCCTGGCATTACGCCCGTAGCAGCGGCCGAAGGCCGCGTCCGCAGGCGCCGCGTATTTTCAGGCCCACCGCGCTGCGGCCGGACGCCGCCTGCGGCAGCTGCTACGGGGCGCTGTGGATGGGCTGGTTGGCCTGCCACGCAGTGTCGTAGCCTTGGGCGTGGCCGGCCAGGCTTGCCTTCGGCATCGATCGAATATTAGCGTCAGCCCGGGAAAATGAAGATTTCATCATGGACAACAGCGAACTTGATCCTCTCGCCAGGCCAGGGTAACCCTGACCTGGATCACAGTCAGGTGAAATTGCATCCCAGACTTTCGCCCACTACTTCCCCCGACATAAGGTTCGGTTATACTGGGCGGCGACTTCCACGCGTTGAATTCCACTTCTCCTACATTAATGTGGCCAGATCCCTGGTATCGGTCCCACTTAAAACGATCAGTCATGAAATTTATCATTCTCGCTTTATTCGTTTGCTCCATCGCCTTCGTGCACTTTCGCGGGCGCGTGCGGCACAAGTTCACGCGGCAACTGAGCGACCATTCCAGTTTCCTGGCCCCGGTCAATGCGTTCCTCTACCTGTTCTCCAAGTTGCCGGCACGCCCGTACCTGGATACCCGTGACTTCCCCGACCTTGCGCCACTGCAGCAACACTGGGAAGAAATTCGCGAAGAAGGCGTGCGGCTGATGGAAATGGGCGAGATCAAGCGCTCCGCCGGCCACGACGACGTGGGTTTCAACTCGTTCTTCAAGACTGGCTGGAAACGCTTCTACTTGAAGTGGTACGGCGAGAGCCACCCTTCGGCCAGCGAGCTGTGCCCGCGCACCACCGAACTGCTGGCCGGCATTGGCTCGGTCAAGGCCGCCATGTTCGCTGCCCTGCCGCCTGGCTCGCGCCTGGTACGCCACCGCGACCCCTACGCTGGCTCGTACCGCTACCACCTGGGCCTGGACACCCCCAACGACCCGGCCTGCTACATCAACGTGGACGGCGAGAACTACTACTGGCGCGACGGCGAGCCGGTGATGTTTGACGAGACCTACATCCACTACGCGGAAAACAAGACCGAGCAGAACCGCATCATCCTGTTCTGCGACGTCGAGCGGCCGCTGAAATACCGCTGGGCCACGGCGTTCAACCGCTGGTTCAGCTTCAACGTGATGGCGGCCGCAGCGGCCCCAAACAGCGAAGGTGACAAGACCGGCGGCATCAACCGCCTGTTCAGCCGCATCTACAAGGTCCGCGAGCGCGGCAAGGCACTGAAAAAGCGCAACCGTGCCCGTTACTACGCCGAGAAATGGGCAGTGGTGGCGCTGTTCGTGCTGCTGTTCATCTATATCTGATCGCCCATGGCGCCCTTTGCAATAAAGGGCGCCGCGCAACTACTTGCAATTCACGTAACAGTCTTTTCCAACTTCAGGCCTGCACTGCACGCACCCCATCGTGTACTGTGCACCTCGATCTGATTTACCCCGCTTGTTCCGCTTAGTTGCACTTCCCTCATAATTAAAAGCCTGCTGCGCCGTGGCGGTGTGAGTGTGCCTGCCCCACTGTTTCATGGCCGCCTGATGGAGCTCCTGATGAAACCGTCGCTACTTGGCCGATATGCGCTATTCGTCTTTTGCCTGCTGTTTACCATTGCCTGCCTGCCGTTTCTGGGCGCCGGCGGCTGGCTGCTTGCCGCGTTCGCCGTGACCGCCGTGTTGAGCCTGGTGGGCATCAATGACCTGCTGCAAAGCCACCATGCCGTGCGCCGCAACTACCCCATCCTCGGCAATGTACGTTATTTGGTGGAAACCATCCGCCCAGAGATCCGCCAGTACCTGCTGGAAGGCGATGACGAACGCCTGCCCTTCTCCCGCAGCCAGCGTTCGCTGGTGTACGCACGCTCGAAAAACCAGGTGTCGGAGAAAGCCTTCGGTACCCTGACCGACGTGTACCAACCCGGTTTCGAGTTCATCAGCCACTCCATGCTGCCCAGCGACGCCTGCGACCCGGAGCAGTTCCGCGTGGTGGTCGGCGGCCCGGCCTGCCTGCAGCCCTACAGCGCCTCGGTGTTCAATATTTCCGCCATGAGCTTCGGCGCCCTGAGCGCCAACGCCATCCGCGCGCTGAACAAGGGCGCGCGCCTGGGCAACTTCGCCCACGACACCGGCGAAGGCAGCATCAGCCCCTACCACCGCGAGTTCGAGGGCGACCTGATCTGGGAAATCGGCAGCGGCTACTTCGGCTGCCGTACCCTGGACGGCCGCTTCGACCCGGTGCGCTTCGCCGACCAGGCGCGCCAGCCCCAGGTGAAGATGATCGAAATCAAGCTCAGCCAAGGCGCCAAGCCCGGCCACGGCGGCATCCTGCCGCAACACAAGGTGACCGCGGAAATTGCCCAGACCCGCGGCGTGGGCATGGAGGCCGACTGCGTATCGCCGTCGCGCCACAGCGAGTTCAGCACCCCCACCGAACTGCTGGCGTTCATCGCCACCCTGCGCAAGCTGTCGGGCGGCAAGCCGGTGGGCTTCAAGTTCTGCCTGGGCCACCCCTGGGAGTTCATGGCCATCGTCAAGGCCATGCTCAAGACCGGCATCCAGCCTGATTTCATCGTCATCGACGGCAAGGAAGGCGGCACCGGCGCCGCGCCGCGCGAGTTCACCGACAACATCGGCATGCCCCTGCGCGAGGGCCTGCTGTTCGTGCACAACACCCTGGTGGGCGCAGGCTTGCGCCAGAGCATCAAGCTGGGCGCCAGCGGCAAGATCGTCAGCGCCTTCGACATCGCCAGCGTGCTGGCCATCGGCGCCGACTGGGTGAACGCTGCCCGCGGCTTCATGTTCGCCATTGGCTGCATTCAGTCGCAGAGCTGCCACACCAACAAATGCCCCACCGGAGTGGCCACCCAGGACCCGCTGCGCCAGCGCGCCCTGCACGTGCCGGACAAGGCCGAGCGGGTGCACAACTTCCACCGCAACACCCTGGCGGCGCTGGGTGAAATGCTCAGCGCGGCGGGGCTCAGCCACCCGGCGCAGTTGCAGGCCAAGCACCTGGTGCGCAGGACCACCACCACCGAGGTGCGGTTGTTCTCGCAGATTCATGTGTTCCTGGCGCCGGGGGAGTTGCTGGGGGACAGCATCAGCGCGGAGTTTTATGCGCGGATGTGGCGCATGGCCAATCCGGAAAGCTTCGCGCCGGTTGTGGTTGAGGCGCCGGGCAAGGCAGAGGCGTTGCATGTCGAGGCACTGGAAGAAGCCTGACGGCGCGCGCCACGGCTGTTGATCTGCTTGTGACTTGCTTTTGATCTGGCTTTTGATCTTGATCTGGCTTTTGATCTTGCTTGTGATCTTGATTGTATGCCCCGTAAAGCGCCCGGGCCGACGGGAGGCGTCGATCAACGGGCTGCCCGAAGGGCCGAGGCCGCAGGCCGAAGAGACGGTAACCCGCAGGCTTCTATAGCGGGTGCCGTCTGCCCGTTGAGCGGCGCCGGAAGGAGGGGACCCGTAGCGCAGCGGAGGGCCCAAGCAGGGGCAAGCCTTTTTTGCTTACTTTTTGTGGCGTTTGACAAAAAGTGAGTCGCCGTAAGGGCGAAACGGTCGGTGGTCTCGCCGCGAAAATGGATATGTTCAGAATCTCAAAAGCAGGATCGTGAACATATCCATTATCAACAGTGCTGCTGAATCACCTTTCCGGCCTTACGCCGGGTCACTTTTTGACAAACGCCTCAAAAAGTAACCAAAAAAGGCTTGCCCCTGCTTGGTCCCTACGCTTCGCTGCGGGTCCCCTCCCTCCGGCGTCGCCCAAGCGGCCGACGGCCCGGAATAGAAGCGCCTCCGGTTCCGTCTTCCCCGGCTACGCCGTGGACCGCTCGGCCGACGCCTCCAGTCGGCCCTGGCGCTTTACGGGGCACACAATCAAGATCAAAGGCCGCACGGGATCAAGATCACAAGCCGTGCGCGGTGTGTCGGCCTACACATCACACCATCGCCGCAACCTCCACCTCCCTACTCCGCCGTGCCACCATCCCCAGGCTAAACGCCACCAACCCCAGCAACGCCGCCGTACTGAGCACCACCGCCGCCGCCAACGCCGGATCCCGGCCAAAGCCCACGGCATAGGTGCACAACGCCCCCACCGCCATCTGCCCAAACCCATACAGCCCGGCCGCCGAACCCACCAGGTGCGCGTCCACCCCCAGCGCCCGGCTCATGGCCGCCGGGCTGGCCAGGCCGGCGCCCACGGCGAACAGGCTGACCAGGCCGACAATCCAGGCCACCGACACGGCGCCGCTGGCCACCACCAGCAAAAGGCTCGCGGCACTGCCCAGGCTCAACCAGGCCCCGGCCATCAGCAACCGGTCCGCCGACACGCTGCGGATCAACCGCCGCGTCAACGCATTGCCCACCGACATGCCGACGATCAACAGGCCCAGGTAAATCCCCACCTCGCTCAACGGCCGGTGCAGCTCGGTACCAATGATGAACGGCGCGGCAGCGATAAAGGCGTAGATGGCGGTGGTCATGCACGCGCCACCGATGGCGAAGCCCAGGAACACCGGCGAACGCAGCAGTTGCGTGTAGTCGCGGGCCAGGGCCCGGGCGCTGACCTGGCCGGTGGGCGAACCGGTTTCGGGCAGCAGCCGCCAGGTGCACAGCAGGGTGACGGCGCCCAGGCTGGCCAGTACCACGAAGATCGCCCGCCAGCCCAGGTGCTCGCTGATCAGCGAGCCAATCAGCGGCGCAAAGCCGGGCCCTACCATCATCATCAGGTTGAGCATGGCCAGGTCGCGCACCGCGTCGTCCAGCTTGGCGCCGTCGCGCACGATGGCACGGCCCAGGGCCAGCCCGGCGCAACCGCCCAGGGCCTGCACCAGGCGCGCCAGCACCAGGGTGTGGACGTCGCCGGCGAACACCGCGCAGCAACCGGCCACGGTGTACAGGCCCAGGCCCACCAGCAGCATCGGCCGGCGGCCGAGGCCATCGGACAGCGGCCCGTAGGCCAGCTGCCCGAACGCCAGGCCCAGGATGTAGATGCTGATGGTGCGTTGCATGGCGGCGCTGTCCACCCCCAGCGCCGTGGCGGCGGCAGGCAGCGCCGGGACGAACATGTGCATGGCCAGGGTGCCGCTGATGGTGATCAGCACCAACAGCCACAAGGGGGCGCGGGGGACGAGCGGCGAAGCGGGCGTGGACATATAGATAGCAGCCTAACTAATAGGCTGCCAACTATAGAGAACCGCCCTCCTCCTTGTCTACGTGTCGCTTGTCGCCACTGTCACGCAGCAGGTCATAGAGGACGGTCGCGGGGCCCAGTATCGCAATCACGACCAGCGCGATCAGGCCGATAGTCGAATGGTTCATGGTCAATCCCTGCCATGCTGGCTGATGGCTCAAGAATCCTCCCAACCGCGGGACCTTGGCAACCGCTTTTACCGAGTCTTTACGCCTGTTCGTCTACCGTTCAACTGCGGTTCAATCTCCCAGGTTGCAGGCTTCGGCCATGCGGCGGTAGTTGAGCACGTGTTCCTGGTTGTGCGAGTCCAGGTAGGTCATGTGTGCGCCCACCACCTGGCAGGTCAGGGAATTGTCGGCGTTGTCGGCCAACACTTTCTGGATGTCCATGTGCTGGCCGTAGTGGTAGGTGTCCTGGATCGGGGCGGTGGCGGCCTGGGCGGCAACGGCGCCGAAGCTGGCGGCGGCGAACACAGCGATGGCGCTGATGGTTTTGATGTACAGGTTCATGGTGGTGCCCTCAATCATTCAATTCGCTAGTAAGGTGGCCACTGCTGTTGGGTGGCCGTGGTGCTATTGAATGCCTTGGGGGTATCTGCAATGTGTCACGCAAGGCCCCGAAAACAGGGGTTTTGCACCACTGTGTGTCTGGCGTGGCGGCAGATACACTGCAATACAAAGCCGGACAAGCAAAGGCCGTTGCGCTGGGTAGAATGCCGGCAACCGCCCAACGAGGAGCTGTCATGGAGCATGTGGACCACATTCTGATCGTCGACGACGATCGCGAGATCCGTGAGCTGGTGGGCAACTACCTGCAGAAGAACGGCCTGCGCACCAGCGTCGCCGGTGACGGCCGGCAGATGCGCAGCGTGCTGGACGACACCCCGGTGGACCTGATCGTGCTGGACATCATGATGCCGGGCGACGACGGCCTGCTGCTGTGCCGGGAGCTGCGCGCCGGCAAGCACAAGGCCATCCCGGTGCTGATGCTGACCGCCCGCAACGACGAGACCGACCGCATCATCGGCCTGGAGATGGGCGCCGACGACTACCTGACCAAGCCCTTCGCCGCCCGCGAACTGCTGGCGCGCATCAACGCCGTGCTGCGCCGCACGCGCATGCTGCCGCCCAACCTGCAGGTCACCGAGGCCGGCCGGCTACTGGCGTTCGGCCAATGGCGGCTGGACACCAGCGCCCGCCACCTGCTGGACGCCGAGGACACCCTGGTGGCGCTGAGCGGCGCCGAATACCGGCTGCTGCGGGTGTTTCTCGACCACCCGCAGCGGGTGCTCAACCGCGACCAGCTGCTGAACCTGACCCAGGGCCGCGACGCCGACCTGTTCGACCGTTCCATCGACCTGCTGGTCAGCCGCCTGCGCCAGCGCCTGCTGGATGACGCCCGCGAGCCGGCCTATATCAAGACCGTGCGCAGCGAAGGCTACGTGTTCTCCATGCCGGTGCAAGTGCTCGGGGCGCCGGCATGAGGACCTGGTTCCCGTGGCCGCGCACCCTGGCCTCGCGGCTGTCGCTGATTTTCCTCGCCGGGCTGGTGCTGGCCTATGGGCTGTCGTTCGGCGCCCAGTACTGGGAGCGCTACCTGAGCTCCGAGTCGATGATGCACAAGACCATGGAGCGCGACGTGGCCACCGGCGTGGCGATCCTCGACCACCTGCCCGCCGACCAGCGGGCCGAGTGGATACCGCGCCTGGAGCGCCAGGTGTACCGCTTCGAGCTGGGCGACGGCAGCGGCGGCCAGCCGTTGCCCGTGCAGCGCCTGCCCCACGCCGGCCAGGCCATTCTCACCGGGCTGAACAACAGCCACGGCCTGCGCTTCACCCACACGGTGGACCCGCGCGAAACCTTCCAGGCCCACCTGCGCCTGAACGACGGCACGCCGGTGACCATCGACGTACACCCCTCCTCCATGCCCATTCCCCAGTGGCTGCCGATCATGCTGCTGATCCAGCTGGCCGTGGTGTGGGCCTGCACCTGGGCCGCGGTGCGCATGGCCACCCGGCCGTTGACCCGCCTGGCCAGCGCCGCCGAGGCCCTGGACCCCAACAGCAGCGGCCAGCGCCTGGACGAAAGCGGCCCCATGGAGGTCACCCACGCGGCCTCGGCGTTCAACGCCATGCAGGACCGCATCGCCGCCTACCTCAAGGAACGCATGCAGCTGCTGGGCGCCATCAGCCACGACCTGCAGACACCGCTGACGCGCATGAAGCTGCGGGCCGAATTCATGGACGACGGGGTGGAGAAGGACAAGCTGTGGCACGACCTCAGCGAGATGGAACACCTGGTGCGCGAGGGCGTCGCCTACGCCCGCACCCTTCATGGCGCTACCGAGGCCAGCTGCCGCATCGACGTCGACGCCTTCCTGCAAAGCCTGGTGTTCGACTACCAGGACGTCAACCAACCGGTGACCCTGGCGGGCAACAGCCTGGCGCAGATCGACACCCGGCCCCAGGCGTTGCGGCGCATCCTCTCGAACCTGGTGGACAACGCCTTGAAATTTGCCGGCGACGTCAGCCTGGGCAGCGTCCGCGCCGCCGATGGCAGCGTGACCATCGACGTGCTGGACAACGGCCCCGGCATTGCCGAGGAGCAGCTGCAGGAGGTGTTCAAGCCCTTCTACCGCCTGGAAAACTCGCGCAACCGCGACACCGGCGGCACCGGCCTGGGCCTGGCCATCGCCCACCAGCTGACCCTGGCCATTGGCGGCACCCTGACCCTGAGCAACCGCACCAGCGGCGGGTTGTGCGCGCAGTTGCATTTGCCGGCGTAGGTGCCGGGACGCAGCCTGCGGCAGCTGCTACGGGGTGAATTCCCGCAGGCCGCGTCCCGGAGGCCGCACAGGTCAATCGCTCAACTGCGCCGCCAGCGCCTTGACCTTGGCCAGGTCACCGCCCGCCACCTTCGCCACGCCCGTGCCATAGGCCGGATCGGCCTTGTACAGGTACGACAGCATGATGTCCTTGCTTTCGGCATCGGTACCCGCCAGCGACTCACCAAAGCTTTGAATCAGGTCGTGCTGCTCCTTGGCGCTGTAGGAGCGGTACAACTCGCCGGTCTGCTTGAAGTTCTGCTCGCGCTGGATCTTCGCCTGCTGGGTGCTGCCGCCCAGGGGCGTCTGGCTGTAGCGCGCGTTCGGGTCGGCCGGGCGTGGGTTCAGGCGGCTGGGCTCGTAATTCACCCCGCCCAGCGTGCGGCCGCTGTTCATGGCGCCGTCCTGGTTGCCGTTGTTGACCGGGTTGCGCGGCTGGTTCACCGGCAGGCTCAGGCCATTAGGGCCCAGACGGTGCATCTGCGTATCGGCGTAGGAGAACAGGCGGCCTTGCAGCAGGCGGTCCTCGGAGGGCTCGATGCCGGGCACCAGGTTCGACGGTGCCATGGCCACCTGCTCGGTCTCCTGGAAGTAGTTGTCGACGTTTTTGTTCAAGGTCATCTGGCCGATCTTCTGCTCGGGCACATCGGGCCAGATCTTGGTGGCGTCCAACGGATCGAAGTCGTATTTGGCCAGGTCCTGGGGCTTGAGCACCTGGATATACAGGTCCCATTTGGGGAAGTCGCCCTGGTTGATGGCACTGACCAGGTCGTGGGTCATGTGCGCATAATCCTTGGCCTGCACCTGCGCCACCTGGGCCGGGTCGAGGTTCTTGATGCCCTGCAGGCTTTTCCAGTGGAACTTCACGTAGTGCACCTCGCCCTTGGCGTTCACCAGCTTGTAGGCGTGCACGCTGTTGCCGTCCATGAAGCGGTAGCCGGCCGGGGTGCCTTCGTTGGAGTACAGCAGGGTCAGGGTGCGGGTGGCCTCGGGTACGTGGGAGAAGAAATCGAAGCGGCGCGAGTCATCGTCCAGGTTGGTGCGCGGGTCGGGCTTGAAGGCGTGGACCATGTCCGGGAACTTGATGGCGTCGCGGATGAAGAAGGTCGGGAAGTTGTTACCCACCAGGTCCCAATTGCCGTCGGCGGTGTAGAACTTGGTGGCGAAACCGCGGGGGTCGCGCAGGGTTTCCGGCGAGTGGTTGCCGTGCACTACCGACGAGAAACGCACGAACACCGGGGTGTGTTCGCCCTGGCGGAACACCGTGGCCTTGCTCAGCGCGCTGATGTTGCTGGTGGCGACGAACTCACCGTGCACCCCGGTGCCACGGGCATGCACCACACGCTCGGGAATGCGCTCGCGGTCAAAGCGCTGGAGTTTCTGCAGCAGTTGCACGTCCTGCAGCAGCGTCGGGCCGTTGGGGCCGGCGGTCTGGGAGTTCTGGTTGTCGCCCACGGCGGCGCCGTTGTCGCGGGTCAGGGTGTCGGCGAACGCCGGTGAACAGGCCAGTACGGCCCAGGCGGTCATGCTCAGGGCATGGCCAGATAAGGTCTTGATTTTCATGGTTAATCCCTCATGGATCTTATGATGTGAAGAGCCAGTAGAGCCTAGAGAGGGAGTAACCGGATGCGTAAATTGTAAGAGCCTATGGGCCTCATTGAGAAAAATTTCCTAGCCCTGTGGGAGCTGGCTTGCCAGCGAGTTTTTGCGGCGCAGCCAACAAACCCGCTGGCAAGCCAGCCCCCACAGACTAAGCGGTCTATTTACCGGCGGTGTAAGCCGTCGAGTACTTTTGCAACAGTTTAAGGGTCACGCCGTTGGTCCAACCGAAGCCGTCCTGCAGCGCGTATTCACCCCCGCCGCCGCCCTGCCCCAACCCCGACAAGTCATACTTTTCCACCAGCTTGGACTGCACGCTGTACAGGTCCTGCACCTGGTGCAGGAAGCGCGTGCCGATCTGCGTGGCCAGGCCGGTTTCCTGGTAACGGCTCAGGCCCTGCACGGCCACCCATTGCAGTGGCGCCCAGCCATTGGGTTCGTCCCACTGCTGGCCGTTGCTGACCTGGGTAGTGGCTATGCCGCCGGGGCGCAGCAGGCCGTTGCGCACCGCCGCGGCGGTGGCCTTGGCGTGGGCGTCGGAGGCAAGGCCGGTGTACAACGGGAACAGCGCCGCTGCGGTCAGGGCCGGGCGCGGCTGCTGGGCGCGCCAGTCGTAGTCCACGTAGTAGCCGCCGGCGCTGTTCCACAGGTGCGCCTCGATGGCCACCTGGCGCTGCTGGGCGCGCTGCTCGAAGCTCTGCGTGCAGGCGCTGTCGGCGGTGGTCTGGCAGGCCTTGGCGATGGTTTTTTCCAGGTGGTACATCAGGCTGTTGAGGTCCACCGGCACAATCGAGGTGGTGCGGATGGTTGCCAGGCTCTTGCCGTCGCCCAGCCAGCGCGAGCTGAAGTCCCAGCCGCTTTCGGCGCCAGCGCGCAGGTCACGCCACACCTGCTCCTTGGGCTGGCCGGCGGCCTGCTCGGCGGTCTTCACGTCCTGCAGCCAGGACTCCTGGCGCGGCGTGGCGCTGGCGTCCCAGTAGCGGTTGAACAGGCTGCCGTCCGGCAGCTTCACCACGTGCTCGATGGCCTGCCCGGGCTTGAGCGCCTGGGCGCCCTGCATCCAGTAGGCGTATTCCTTCTGCAGTTGTGGCAGGTAGCGGCCGTAGGCCTGGTCGCCCTCGATGCGCGCTTCCAGGTCCACCATGTAGGCGAAGAACGGCGGCTGCGAGCGGCTCAGGTAGTAGGTGCGGTTGCCGTTGGGAATGTGGCCGTAGGTGTCGATCATGTAGGCGAAGTTGTCGACCATCTGCCGCACTTGGGCCTTGTCGCCGCTCTGCTCCAGGCCCAGCATGGTGAAGTACGAGTCCCAGTAATACATCTCACGGAAGCGCCCGCCGGGCACCACGTAGGGCTGTGGCAGCGGCAGCAGGCTGCTGTATTGCGGCACCTCGCTGTAGCTGCGGCTGAGCACCGGCCACAGCTTGTCGATGTGTTCCTTGATTGGCGCGCCGGGTTTCGGCGCTGGGCTGTCGGCTTCGCCGGACTCGATGAAATTGGCGCTGACGAAGGCCTTCAGGTCGAAGCCCGAGCGCTCGCGCTGGGCCAGGTAGTCAGCGCGGATACGCGCCGGGTCACGCTTGGGCAGGGCATCGACGAAGTGCTTCTGGTCGGTGAACACCTGGCCGCGCTGCACCGCTTCGAACAGTTCCGGGTAGGCCTGGTCGGGCGGCAACGCCTGGCGGTTGGCGGCATCGTTGGCGCCCCACATGGCGCCGGGCTGGGTGGAACAGGCGGCCACCAGCAGGGCGGCGCAGGTCAGGCTGGTAAAGTGCAGAGGTCGCATGGGCAGACTCCTTGTCGGGTCGTTGGCAACATGCAAGTGACCGCCCGGCGCGCGTGCAGGTTCAGTCGGATTCGACAGCCACGGCCTTGGTTGCGCCCAGCCGCTGGCGTTCACCCAGGAACAGCAGCACCACGGCGGCCGACACCAGGGTAATGGCCATGAGCACCCAGGTCAGCTCGGTGAAGGCGCTGGCCGCCGCCTGCACCAGCGCCGCCCGGGGCACCTGGGGCAAGGCCAGCACGGCCTGGCGCAGGTCGCCGGCGCCCAGGTACTGCGCAGCGCGGGTCAGCGCCTCAGGCTGCGCCGGCGGCAACTGCCGGGCAATCAAGCCGCTGTTCACCGCCGTCACTACCGCCAGTGCAATGCCCTCGCCTGCCACCCGCGTGGTGCTGAAGATGCCCGTGGCCATGCCGGCGCGCTCCTTGGGCACCACGCTCACCGACAGGCCGTCCATCAGCCCCCACGGCAGGCCCGTGCCGACACCGATCACCAGCATCGGCGCCACCCAGGCACCGGCACCCTGCCCTGGCGCGATGCGCCCCAGCCACCACAGGCCTGCCGCGGCAATGGCCAGCCCCAGGGCGCAGATCACCCCGGCGGAGGCGAAGCGGGTCAACCACGCCGCCACGCCCGGCACCACCAGCATCGGCGCGCACAGGGCCAGCATGGCCAGGCCGGCGTCGAGTTCGCTGCGGCCCTCGATGCCGACGAAACGCAAAGGCAGCGCCACCAGCAGCACCACGAAGCAGTAGCAGGTGGCGATGGGCAGCAGCTGCACGCCGAGGAAGCGTGGGTAGCGGAACAGCGTCAGGTCCAGCATCGGCCGCGCGGCGCGGCGCTGGCCGGCAACGAACGCCGCCAGCAGCAACCCCGCCGCCGCCAGCTTCGCCAGCACCGGGGTGCTGGCCCAGCCGCTGACCGGCACCTGCATGATTGCCCAGGTCAACAGCCCCAGGGCGCTGCTGAACAGCAGTGTGGCCAGCCCATCCAGGCGCCCGGCCGCCGGGTCGCGGGACTCGCGCAGGTAGCGGCGGCCCAGCACCAGGGCCACCGCGCCAATCAGCGCGGCGCTGAAGAATACCGCACGCCAGCCCCACTGGCTGATCAGCCAGCCCGACAGCATCGGCCCCAGCGCCAGGCCCACGCCGAAACTGGTGCCCAGCGCGCTGTAGGCACGGGTGCGCGCCGGGCCGTCGAACAGGTCCGCCAGCGCGGCCGAGCCACCCGCCAACGCTGCGGCCGCCGCCACGCCCTGCAGGCCGCGCAGCACATCCAGCACGGCCACGCTGGGCGCCGCGCCCAGGGCCAGCGACACCAGCACGTACAGGGCCACGCCGCCAACGAACAGGCGCCGGCGGCCGTAGGTATCGGCCAAGGTACCGGCCGCTAGCAGCAGGCTGCCGAAGGTCAGCATGAAGGCGTTGGTGATCCACGCCAAGGCCAGCGGGCTGCCGCCCAGGTCGTGGCCGATGGCCGGGGTGGCGATGGCCCCGGCGGAGAAGCTCAGGGGCAGGATGACCGCCGCCAGGCACACGGCCAGCAGGCCGTACCGCGCCGTCGAAGGGTGGAGAGCTGTCATGGGAAACATCCTGTAGCCATTAGCGAAAGCCCGAGGATAGGATGGCGGGGATCCTGGGAAAAACAGGCCAGCCGTCCCGTCTAACCGGACAAAATGTCCGCAAAGGTGCTTATGGAAAGCCTCAGCGGCTTGACCGCTTTCGTCCGCGCCGCCGAGCTGCGCAGCTTTGTCGCCGCCGCCCAGCGCCTGGAAATTTCTGCCTCGGCGGTGGGCAAGAGCATTGCCCGGCTGGAAGAGAGTCTGGGCGTGCGCCTGCTCAACCGCAGCACCCGGCACATCAGCCTCACCGAGGCCGGCGAGCTGTTCTACGCCCGCTGCAGCCGCGTGGTGGCGGAACTGGAGGAGGCTCAGGCCGAGCTGTCACGGCAACGCGAGGTACCCCGCGGCCGGCTGCGCATCAGCCTGCCGGCGCTGGGCTATCGCATGCTGTTGCCGATCCTGCCGGAATTTACCCGCCGCTACCCCGAGATCGAGCTGGACCTGGACTTCAGCGACCGCATGGTCGACGTGATCGCCGACGGCATGGACGCCGTGATCCGCAGCGGTGACGTCCTCGACTCGCGCCTCAAGGCCCGCACCCTGGGCGCCTTTCGCCTGGTGCTGGTGGGCGCGCCCGGCTATTTCGCCACGCGTGGCATCCCCTCCACGCCGGAACAACTGCGCGACCATGCCTGCCTGTTCTACCGCTTCCACAGCAACGGCCAGCTGCAGCCCTGGACCTTCGAGGGCCGCGCAGGCCTGCCGCCACTGGAGCTGCCGGGCACCTTGACCTTCAACAACGTCGAGGCGCTGATCGGCGCGGCCGTGGGCGGCCTGGGGGTGGCCTACCTGCCGGACTTCGCCGTGGGGCAGTACCTGCGCGACGGCAGCCTGGTGAGCATTCTCGATGAGCGCCTGGTGGCCGGCGGCACGTTTTCGCTGCTGTGGCCGGGCAGCCGGCAGCCGTTGCCCAAGCTGCGCGCGTTCATCGATTTCCTCGCCGAGCACCTGGTACTGGGCCCCTAACCGCAGCCCCGTAGCAGCTGCCGAAGGCTGCGTCCGGCGGCGGGCCTGCTGAAACGCGTTGGCCAGGACGCAGCCTGCGGCAGCTGCTACGGGGGTCAGTGTGGTTCTTGCGCTACCCGGCAGCCCTTGCGGTTGCGAATTTCCTCATCCGTGGGCCGCACCGGGTCAAAGCGGAACGTGCGGTCGGAGTACACCTCCAGCCAGCCCCAGTCGCAGGTGCTCTCGTCCTGCCCGGGCGCAGGCGGCCGTGCCCACCAGGGTTCGCGGCTGATCAGGGTGCGAGGGGCAGGCTTCATGGTCGATTCCTCGTGCAGATGCGTACCTGCAAGCATAGACCTCGCACATCGCCCGCAAATTCGCCACTGAAACCGGTTACAAAAAGTCTGACCAGTGGCCTTCAGTCCTGCCTGGGGATGCCGATAGCTTCCTAACGAACCCCTGAATGCGCTTCGCGTTCACGTTCGCACTGCCAAGCAAGGTGCTCTATGAAGTTGACCCTAGGAAAAAAACTGGCCCTGTCGGCCAGCGTCGCGCTGCTGTTGGTCGGCTGCAGCCTGACCGCACTGCACTACGTGGAAAGCCGCGACAACATTGAAACCGGCATTGCCCAACAGGTGAGCAACACCGGCAAGGTGTTCGCCGCCAACGTCAATTACTGGCTGACCAGCAAGCAGATGGCCATGGCCTCGGTGGTGGCCGGCGCCAGTGACGACACGCTGCTGGCACAGCTGCAGCAGGCCAAGGTCTCCGGCGGTTTCGACAACGTGTTCCTGGCCCGCCCCGACGGCAGCCAGATCAACGCCAACGGCGCCACCCTGCCGTCCGACAACAACGACCCGCGCAAGTGGAAGTGGTACCAGCAGGCGCTGCTGGCGCCGAACGAGGTGTACTTCTCGACGCCGTCGGTGGCCGCCGCCACGCAAAGCTATGTGCTGTCGCTGGGCAAGGTGCTGGCGCGCAACGGTAGCACCCTGGGGGTGCTGGGCGCCGACGTCAGCATGGGCGAGATCCTCGGCCAGCTGAAACAGATCAAGCTGCCGGGCAACGGCTCGGCGTTCTTCGTCGACCACGACGGCATCATCCTCGGCCATAACGATAAAAACGCCCTGGACAAGCCGGTCGACAGCCTCTACCCCGCCCTCACCAGCACGACCCTGCAGTCGCTGGCGGCCAGCGATGGCGAGAAGTTCCTGATCGATGACAAGGGCGAGCGCCTGTACGTGATGCCTATCGAACACCAGCACGAAAAGCTGGTGCTGGTGCTGGACAACGACGTGCTGCTGGCCCCGCTGCACCGCAGCCTGTGGGTGGCCCTGGGCACCCTGGTGGTGATCCTGGTGCTGTCGCTGTTGGTGGTCAACGCCCTGTGCGTGTGGCTGCTGCGCCCGCTGGGCGCCATGTCCCGTGGCCTGCAGGTGATCGCCAGCGGCGACGGCGACCTGACCCAGCGCATCGCCCAGCAGTCCGACGACGAGGTGGGCGACCTGGGCCGGCACTTCAACCAGTTCGTCGGCAGCCTGCACACCCTGATCGGCCACGTGCGCCACCAGGCGGTGGAGATCGGCCAGGAGTCCACCAGCGTGCTCAACCGCAGCAGCGACGCCGCCCAGAGCCTGGAACGCCTGCAACAGGAATTGACCCTGGTGGCCACCGCCGTCACCGAAATGGCTTCTGCCACCCAGGAAATCGCCGGCAACGCCGAACGCACCGCGGTGTCGGCACAGCAGTCGTCGGTCAGCAGCCTGAAAGGCCTGGAACTGGTGCGCAAGACCCAGGGCTCGATCGTCGACCTGTCCAGCGAAATCAGCGCTGCCACCCGGGTGGTCAACGAGCTGAGCGAGTACTCGCAGTCCATCACCAGCGTGCTCACCAGCATCCAGAGCGTGGCCGAGCAGACCAACCTGCTGGCCCTCAACGCGGCCATCGAAGCGGCCCGCGCCGGCGAGCACGGCCGTGGCTTCGCGGTGGTGGCCGACGAGGTGCGCATGCTGTCCCAGCGTACCCAGGAGTCGACCAAGTCGATCCAGGCCACGGTCAGCAACATCCAGCGCATCACCGACGACGCCGTGGAACGCATGGCCAACAGCACCGGCCTGGCCGAACGCAGCGTCGCCGACGCCCAGCAGGCCTACGCCTCGCTCGAGGAGATCACCGAGGCGGCCAGCGAGATCTCCGGCATGTCCCAGCAGATCGCCTCCGCCGCCGAGGAACAGTCCTCGGTGACCGAGGAAATCACCCGCAACGTGGTCACCATCAAGACCCTGGGCGAGGACCTGGTGGAAGGCTCGCTGGACGCCGAGAAACAGTCGCGGTCGCTGCAGGAACATGCCAGCGACCTGAACGGCAAGGTGGCACGGTTTATTCTTTGACCGCGGCGCCTGGTGGCCGCTGCTACTTCATGTGGGAGCGGGCTCTGCCCGCGAAGGCCGCACCGCACATTACCTGCCAGACCGCAGCGTTCTTTTCGCGGGCAGAGCCCACTCCCACAGAAGGCGGCCATTGCTACACCCGCTTTGCGTAGCAGCTGCCGCAGGCTGCGTCCGGCCCCGACGCAATCTTTACCGCACGCAGCGCCCTTCCACCGGGTAATTAGGGTCGGTAAAGCCATGGGTCGAGGCATGCCCTGGCACCACCAGGCTGTCCACCAACTGCTCGTCGTCCGGCCCCAATTCAAGCGCCAGCGCCTGCATGTAGCTGTCCCAATGGGCCTCGGTCCGCGGCCCGGCGATGGCGGCGCTGACCAGCTGATTTTTCAACACCCAGGCAATCGCAAAGGCAATCGAGGTGGTGCCCCGCGCCGCCGCGTGGTCGGCGATGGCCTGGGCCACGCGCAACGACTCGGGGCGCCATTCGGTCTGCTGGATGCGTTTGTCGCCACGGCCCGCGCGGGAGTCGGCGGCCGGCGGCGTATCAACGCCATATTTACCGCTTAATACGCCACGGGCCAGCGGGCTGTAGGGCACCACGCCAATGCCGTAGTTGCCGGCCACCGGCAACTGCTCCACCTCGGCGCCACGGGTGACAATGTTGTACACCGGCTGGCTCACGGTAGGCCGCTGGATGCCCAGGGCATCAGCGATACGCACCATCTCGGCAATGCGCCAGGCGTGGAAGTTGGACACGCCGTAGTAGCGGATCTTGCCCTGGCGAATCAGGTCCTCTACCGCGCGCAGCCCCTCCTCCATCGGCGCGTCGGTGAGGGTGCGGTGGAAGTACAGGATGTCGATGAAGTCGGTGCCCATGCGCTTCAGCGCGCCTTCCACGTTCTGCATGATCCACTTGCGCGACTGGCCCTGCTCGTTGGGCCCGGCGATGGCGGACGACGGGTAGCCGAACTTGGTGGCCACCACCCAGCGGTCGCGCTGTTCGGCGATGGCCCGGCCGATGATCTGCTCGGAGCGGCCGGCGTGGTAGGCGTCAGCGGTGTCGATAAAGTTCACCCCGGCGGCAGCGGCCTTGTCGATGATGCGGCGTGAGGTGGGCTCGTCGGTCTCGCCGCCGAACATCATGGCGCCCAGGCACAGGGGCGAGACTTTCAGGGCGCTGCGGCCCAGGTAGCGGTAATTCATGAATAGACGTCCTCAAGCGTTGAAACGGTGCGCCACGCAAGCCGTGGCGCGTTTGATAGCATGCTAACCAAACAGCTGGTCATGATTAAGGTGGGACAACGGGATGCAGTCATGAGCCCTTCTCATGAGTCCCTGTGGGCTGGCTGCCGGCTGGCAAACACGCCGTTGACCACCGGCACCGCCGTGAACACGTTCGGCCACCCGGCGTAGAACGCCAGCTGCGTGAGCATTTCCGCGGCCTGCGGCTGGGTCAGGCCGTTGTCCATGGCGCGGTTCAGGTGGGCCGCCAATTGCCCCATCTGACCGTTGGCAATCAGCGCACTGACAGTGACCAGGCTCCGATCCCGGGGGGCCAGGCCGGGCCGCAGCCACAGGTCATGGAACAGCGCCGAACCGGTGTACTGCACCAGGCCAGGCGACACCGGCCCTGCCAGCTTGTCGACATAGGCTGCCCGTGCCTGTTCAGCAGCCTGGTCCAGCGGCAGCAACGGCGGTGACACCGGCGGCAGTTGCGCAGCCGTGATCCCGCGGCTGGCGAACACCTGCCGGGCGACCGGGATCGCCGCCGTGGCGGTGCCCCAACCGCTGTAGAACGCCAGGTGGTTGATGGTCTCCGACAACTCGCCAGGCGTGACGCCGTTGTCCAGCGCCAGGTTCAACTGCACAGCCAGCTCCGCCGGCTGGTTGCGCGCAATCAGCGCCGCCACGGTCACCAGGCTGCGGTCGCGGGGCGACAGGCCGGGGCGCCGCCACACCTCGCCCAGCAGCGCCTGGGTATTGTGGGCGAGCGCCGGTGATACGGCGCGTACATCGTCCAGGCTGGGGCCTTGGGGCTTGTCGTGAGCGGCACAGGCCGCCAGCAACAGTGACAGGGCGGTGGCGGCCACCTTCAAGCGCTTCATCGCGAGGCCTCGTATTGCGCGTCCGTCACCGGTTCCAGCCACTCCACGGTCTTGCCGCCCTGGGCCTCCTGGACGGCGATATGGGTCATGCCGGTGGTCGCCGTGGCGCCGTGCCAATGCTTCACGCCGGGCGGCGTCCAGATCACGTCGCCGGGCTTGATCACCTGCTTCAGCCCGCCCTCCTGTTGAATCCAGCCAGTGCCGGCGGTGACCACCAGGGTCTGCCCCATGGGGTGGGTGTGCCAGGCTGAGCGGGCACCCGGCTGGAACGTCACCGCCCCCGCCGACACCGTGGACGGCGCGCGCGCCGCGAACAGCGGGTCGATGCGCGCGTTGCCGACGAAATTGCCCGGCGCGCCCATGATCGCAGGCTGCTCGCCGTTCCTGACGATGCTCATGTTCTGCTCGTCGGAAGGTTCAGCAGCCAGGGCCGCTGTGCAGGTCATCATCGCGGTCAGTAACGTCAGTGCTCTCATGATTCACTCCTGCAGTATCAATGGCGGCTGGCAAACACATCCTTGAACACCGGCATGGCCGAGAACACGTTCGGCCAGCCGGCGTGGAACGCCAGCTGGGTCAGCAGTTCGCCCGCCTGGGCCTGGGTCAAGCCGTTGTCCATGGCGCGGTTGAGGTGGTAGGTCACCTGGGCCACCTGCCCGGCGCACACCAGCGCCGTCACCGTTACCAGGCTGCGGTCGCGCGGCGCCAGGGCCGGGCGCAACCACAGGTCGAGGAACAGGCAGTCGGTGGTGTGCTTGACCACGCCTGGGGCTACCTCGCCGAAGTTGGCGTTGACGGCGGTGGCGCGCTGGCGCTCGGCGGCTTCGTCCAGCGGCAGCGGCTCGCAGGCCACCGGCGGCAGGTCGTCGGCAGCCACCCCGTGCCGGACGAACACTGCCTTGGCCGGGAGTACCGCCGCCAGGGCATTGCCCCAGCCTGCATAGAACGCCAGGTGGGTGATGACCTCGGAGATCTCCGCCGGCTTGACGCCATGCTGCAAGGCCTGGTCAAGGGCCGGTTGCAGCTGCACCGCATGGTTGCGGGCGATGGCGGCGGCCACGGTGACCAGGCTGCGGTCGCGCGGGTTGAGGTCGGTGTTGCGCCACAGCGTGCCCTGCACCAGGGTCGCGGTGAAATGGCGCAGCGCAGGCGCCACGCTTTCAAGGTCGTCCAGCGATGGCTGGCAATCGGTGTGTTGCGGGTTCATGTTCACTGCCTCTCAATCAACGCATGATGAAGCCGCCGTCCACCGAGATGGACTGGCCGGTGACGTAGCTGGCACGGCGACTGCTGAGCCACAGCACCGCGTCGGCGATCTCTTCGGGGCGGCCGTGGCGGGCCATGGGGATGCTCTTGACCATCCCTGCCAGGGCTTCGCCCTGCCCGCTCGCCACCATCTGGTCGGCCATGGGCGTCCAGATCAGGCCCGGGCACACGGCGTTCACGCGGATGTTGCGCGCGGCGTATTCCAGCGCCGCGCTCTTGGTCAGGCCGAGCACGCCGTGCTTGGCCGCGTGGTAGTTGGCGCGCTCGGCGCCGCCCACCAGGCCGCCCAGGGACGAGCAGTTGACGATGCTGCCGCTGCCCTGCGCGCGCATGTGCTGCAGCTGGAACTTCATGCAGGCCCACACGCCGCGCAGGTTCACCGCCATCACCCGGTCGTAGTCCTCGACGCTGGCGTCGGCGGTTTCGGCGAGCAGGTTCTGGATGCCGGCGTTGTTGAACGCAGCGTCCAGCCGGCCCAGTTCGGCGACGGTCTGCTGGACCATCGCCTCGACCTGGGCGATGTCGGCCACGTCGCACTCGATGGCGATGGCCTTGTGGCCCGCGGCGTTCAGCTGCTCGGCGACGGCGCGGGCGGCCTCGCCGTGCCTGTCGGCCAGGGCCACGGCGGCGCCTGCCGCGGCGAACGCCTTGGCGGTGGCCAGGCCGATACCGGAGGCCGCGCCGGTGACCAGGGCCACCTGATTGTCAAAGTCGAGCGTCATGGAAGTTACCTCTGTTGGAGTGGATCAATGAGTTGTGGCGGTGCGCAAGACCCAGGCCGCGCTGGCCACGCAGCCCACGCCGCACAGCGCCAGCACCGCGCCCATGGGCCACGGCGTGCCGTCGGCGAACAGCGCCACCAGGGCCGAGCCGAGGATGCCCGCGCCGTATTGCATGGCCCCGGCCAGGGCCGAGGCGGAGCCGGCGAACTGGCCGGCGCCATTCAGCGCACCCGCCACCGAGTTGGCCACCACGAAGCCGGTGGACGAGGCGAACAGGAAGCAGCCCAGCACCAGCAACGGCAGCCCGCCGAAGCCCGCCCAGGTGTTGATGGCCACCAGCAGCCCGGCCACACCGGCCATCAACGCGCCCACCATCAGCAAGTGGTCGCTGTGGTAGTGCGCAAGCAGCCGGGCGTTGGCCAGGTTGGTGGCCATGACGCCGACGATGCCGGCGGCGAACAGCAGCCCGTAGAGCTGCGCGGGCACGTGGTGGTAGCCGATGTAGGCAAAGGGCGAACCGGCGATGTAGGCGAAGGTGCCGGCATAGAAGAACCCGCCGGTGGCGGCGTAGGCGAGAAAGCGCGGGTTGCGCAGCAGCGCGCCATAGCGGGCGACGATCGTCCCCAGCGAGGCCGGGGCGCGGCGCAACGCCGGCAGGGTCTCGGGCAACAGCAGCAGGCTGGCCAACGTCAGCAGGCCGACCAGCACCAGCACCCAGAAAATCGCCTGCCACGAGGCCAGGTGCAGGATCTGCCCGCCCAGCGTCGGGCCGGCCAGCGGCGCGATGGCCATGATGGTCATCAGTGTCGACATCTTCTGCGCCGCCGCGCGCCCCTGGTACAGGTCGCGCACCATGGCACGGGCCAGCACCACGTTGGCACAGGCGCCCACGGCCTGCACCACGCGCCAGCCGATCATGGCGTGGCCGTCGGCGGCCAGGGCGCAGCCGGCCGAGCCGATGATGAACAGCACCAGGCCCAGCGCCACCGGCAGGCGCCGGCCGAAACGGTCGCTGAACGGCCCCCAGAACAACTGGCCCAGGCTGAAGCCGATCAGGTAGCCGCTCACGGTCAATTCCAGGGTGCCACTGTCGGCGTGCAGCGCCTGGGCCATCACCGGCATGGCCGGCAGGTAGAGGTCGGTGGAAATCGAGGCGAAGGCCAGCAGCACGCTGAGGATCAGCAGCGTGCGCAAGCCGTGGTTGGCTGAGTCGGCAGTGGCGATGGCGGCCAATGGGCGCATGGGGGCTCCGTGGTGGTGTGGGTGCCGTGAATGCGGCTCACACTACGCAACGGACGAAGGCCTGAGTACCGGGGGAAAACGGGATGATCTGATGAGTGATACTCATCAATGCAGGCGCCGGGGCACCTGGCCGGGGTAGCCGCTGCCCGGGGCAGCGGCTACTTCGTGGGCTCAGCGGCGCTTGTACTGGCGGTACACCGGCCGCCAGAACTGCGCCTCGATGGCCGCCTTCAGGCTCGCATCATCCTGCGGCACGGCAACGCCATCGGCCTGCGCCGCCCTGGCCACGGCGAAGGCGATGCGCTGGCTGACCGTCTGCACTTCGCGCAGCGCCGGCAACATCTGCCCTTCCCGCGCGCAATCGGCCAGCGCCTGGGCCGAGGCCATCAGCATGCCGTCGGTGATGCGCGTGGCCTGGCTGACGATGGCGCCCAGGCCGACGCCGGGGAAAATGTAGGAGTTGTTGCATTGGGCGATGGGGAACACCTTGCCCAGCACCTCCACCGGCAGGAACGGGCTGCCGGTGGCCACCAGCGCCTGGCCGTGGGTCCATTGCAGGATGTCCTTGGGGTGCGCCTCGATCTGCGAGGTGGGGTTGGACAGCGGCATGACGATGGGCTGCGGGCAGCCTTGGTGCAGGGTCTCGATGATCTGCTGGGTGAACAGGCCGGCCTTGCCCGACACGCCAATCAGCACGCTGGGCCGGGCGTTGCTGACCACCTCCTGCAACGACGGCCAGTCACCGGTGTACTGCCAGCCCGCCAGGCTGTCGCTGTGGTGGGCCAGCCGCGCCTGGAAGTCGTAGAGGCCGGCCTGGCGGTCGGTGAGCAGGCCCTTGCTGTTGATCAGGAACACCTGCCGCCGGGCCTGGGCCTCGCTCACCCCTTCCAGCTGCATGGCGGCGATGATCTGCTCGGCAATGCCGCAGCCGGCGGAACCGGCGCCGACGAACGCCACCACCTGGTCCGCCAGACGCTGGCCCTTGACCTTGCACGCCGCCAGCAGGGTGCCAACGGTGACGGCGGCGGTGCCCTGGATGTCATCGTTGAAACAGCACAGCTGGTCGCGGAAACGGTCCAGCAGCGGCATGGCCTGGGCCAGCGCGAAGTCCTCGAACTGCACGATCGCCTTGGGCCAGCGGCGCTTCACGCCGTCGATGAAGGCCTGGACGAAATCGTCGTAGGCCTGGCCGCGCACCCGCTCGTGGCGCAGGCCGAAATACAGCGGGTCGGCCAGGCGCTCGGGGTTGTTGGTGCCCACATCCAGCACCACCGGCAGGGTGTGCGCCGGGCTGATGCCACCGCAGGCGGTGTACAGCGACAGCTTGCCGATGGGAATGCCCATGCCGCCCACGCCCTGGTCACCCAGGCCGAGGATGCGCTCGCAGTCGCTGACGACGATGACCTTGACGTTGTCCTTGGTGACGTTGTTGAGGATCTCATCGATGCGCTGGGCGTCGTCGATGCTGATGAACAGGCCGCGGTGGCTGCGGTAGATGCGCGAGAACTCCTGGCACGCCTTGCCCACCGTGGGCGTGTAGATGATCGGCAGCATGCGGTCCAGGTGGTCGTCCACCAGCTTGTAGAACAGGGTCTCGTTGAAGTCCTGGATGGAGCGCAGCAGCACGTGCTTTTCAAGGTCGGTGGAGCACCCCTCGAACTGCGCGAAGGCGCGGCGCGACTGCTCGTCGATGGTCTCGACGTGGGCGGGCAGCAGGCCCTGCAAGCCCAGTTCGGCGCGCTCCTGCGCGGTGAAGGCGGTGCCCTTGTTGAGCAGCGGCGTACCCAAAAGCGTGGGGCCGGCGAACGGCACCAGCAAGGGGCGTCTGGCGTGATCGGTCATGGTGAGCACTCCTTCTAAGGCAGGTGTGAAAAATGGCTGTGCAGCACCATAAGGTAGTCGATCTGGCGAACGCTGCTACCCAACCCCCCGTAGCAGCTGCCGCAGGCGGCGTCCGGGCCCACCGCGGTGTGCCAGGAAAAGCGCGGCGCCCTGGACGCGGCCTGCGGCCGCTGCTACGGAAGCCCTCAGCTGCCACAGGCTGCGTCATTGCGCTACAGTCAAAACTCGCCCCTGCGGACACCTGCGCATGTACAGTTCCTTCCTCGCCGTCGCCATCGGCGGCGCCATTGGCTGCCTGGGCCGATGGCTGCTGGCAATCAAGCTCAACGGGCTGTTCCCCAACCTGCCCCTGGGCACCTTGCTGGTAAACCTTGTCGGCGGCTTCATCATCGGCATGGCCATGGCCTTGTTCATGCGCGCCCCCAACCTCGACCCTGCGTTGAAACTGCTGATCACCACAGGCTTTTGCGGCGGCCTGACGACCTTTTCAACCTTCTCGGCCGAAGTGCTGTTCATGCTCCAGGAAGGCCGCCTGGGGTGGGCGGCGGCGACCGTCAGCGCCCACGTGCTGGGGTCGCTGCTGATGACGTTCCTGGGCTACGGGCTGGTGGCACGGTTGGCCTAGCTTGCCTGCCTAGCTGCAACGGCTCACCCTGCACCTGGGCGTGCGAACGCCATCCCACCTGTCAAATTGTTTAGGCGCCGGCGAAATCGTTGAAAGGCCCCCGGCCGCATTCTCTCTTCACCGGGCCACAACGGCCCGCCAAATACAGTGGAGAGAATCATGAAAATCTTGAAAATGCTGGTACTGGCAGGTCTGATGGGTAGTTCGGTTGCAGCCATGGCCGAAGGCGGCGGTGACATCGTCGCGGCCCGCATGGATGCCGCGCGTGACCACGCCATGGCGCATTACGAGCAGGTGCAGGACCAACAGCGCGCCGTGGCCGCTGCCCACGACCAGGCGCAACAGCAACAGGCGCCGCAATCGGCCAAGTCGGGCAGCTGATGGAGCCTGCCCGCACTGTAACGCCCCCTGGGGCCAGTACGCTCCAGGGGGCGGACGTCGTCCGGTCAGGCGGCCGGCTTGAGCACTACCTTGGTCCAGCCCTGGTCCCGCGCATCAAAATGCCCATAGGCGGCAGGCCCATCGGCAAGTGGTAGCCGGTGCGAAATGATCTGCGACGGTGATGCGCGGCCATGGTGGATCAGCTCCGCCAACCGACGGTTGTAGGCCTTGACGTTGGCCTGGCCCGTGCGAATCTGCTGCCCCTTGAACCAGAACGCGCCGAAGTCGAAGGCCATCTTGCCTTCCTTCGCCAATTCGCTCTTGGCGCCGGGGTCCTGCGGCACGAACACCCCTACCACGCCGATGCCGCCCGTGGCTTTGGTGGAGGCCACCAGGTTGTTCATGGTCAAGTGGTTGGCCTCGTGGCCGTGACGATCACAACACTGGTAGCCCACGCATTCGCAACCGCGGTCGGTGCCTTTGCCATGGGTGAGGTTGAGAATCTGGTCGACCGCTGCCTGTTCCAGCGCATTGATGGGGGTGGCGCCCATCTGCGCGGCCAACTGCAGGCGGTCGGGGTGGCTGTCGACCACGAACACCTGGGACGCGCCCTTGATCAGCGCCGAATGGGCAGCCATCAATCCCACCGGGCCAGCCCCGTAAATGGCGATGCTTTCGCCCGGCAGCAGGCCGGCCAATTCGGTGGCGTGCCAGCCAGTGGGAAAGATGTCGGACAGCATCACGTAGTCGTCCTCACGCTCCTGGGCGTCCTCGGGTAGCACCAGGCAGTTGAAGTCGGCGTACGGCACGCGCAGCAGTTCGGCCTGGCCACCCTGGTACGGGCCCATCTCGGCAAAGCCGTACGCTGCGCCGGCGTTGCCGGGGTTGGCAGTGAGGCAGAAGCCGGTGAGGCCTTTCTCGCAGTTCTCGCAGAAGCCGCAGCCGATGTTGAACGGCAGGCACACGCGGTCGCCGACCTTGATGCGGTCCACGCCCTGCCCCACCTCGATCACTTCGCCGAGGTTCTCGTGGCCGAACACCCGGCCGGTCTCGAACGAGGTGCGGCCTTCGTACATGTGCAGGTCAGAGCCGCAGATGTTGGTGGTGGTGATACGCACCAGGGCGTCGGTGGGTTTCTCGATACGGGCATCAGGGACGTTTTGCACGCTGACGTCGCGTGGGCCGTTGTAGACGATGGCTTTCATGGTGTTCTCCGTTGGCATGGCTGAACAATTGACTCGCTTACGGGAATCAGGCCAACGCGGCACGGCCATCGTTTCAATGGATCACGCCAGCAGCAGACGAAAGGCGGCGTCCGGCAGCCCCGCCTATCCCAGCCACACCGCTCGTCGCGCCAATCCACGATCCAACTCAACCTTCACCTTCGCGCCGGTATCTCAACCACAGGCCTGTTCAATCATCAGGAGAGCCGAACATGCGCGACTACCCCAAACCGCCCTTCCCCCGCCAACCCCAGGCCGTGCCCGGTTCACAACGGCAGATGGACCCCACGCCCGACTGCGGCGAGCAGAGCTACAAGGGCAGCGGCAGGCTGGCGGGCAAGATCGCCCTGGTGACCGGTGCCGACAGCGGCATCGGCCGCGCCGTGGCCATCGCTTTTGCCCGGGAAGGCGCAGACGTCGCCGTGGCCTATCTGGATGAACACGAAGACGCCCACGAGACTGCGCGCTGGGTCGAAGCCGCAGGCCGGCAATGCCTGCTGCTGCCCGGTGACCTGGCGCAGAAAAGCGTGTGCCGGCAATTGGTCGACGATACCGTGGCGCGCTTCGGCCGCATCGACGTGCTGGTGAACAACGCGGCCTTCCAGATGACCCACGAGCGCTTCGAAGACATCACCGACGACGAATGGCTGAAGACCTTCGATATCAACATCACCGCCATGTTTCGCCTGTGCCAGGCCGCCGTGCCACACATGGCGGCGGGCAGCGCGATCATCAACACCAGCTCGGTGAATTCCGACACGCCCAAGCCCACCCTGCTGGCCTACGCGACCACCAAGGGCGCCATCGCCAACTTCAGCGCCGGCCTGGCGCAACTGCTGGGCGAGCGCGGGATACGGGTCAACAGCGTGGCACCGGGGCCGATCTGGACACCGCTGATCGTCGCCACCATGCCCGATGAGGAAGTCACCCAATTCGGTGCGCAGACGCCGCTGGGCCGCCCTGGCCAGCCGGTGGAAGTGGCGCCGATCTACGTGCTGCTGGCCTCGGACGAGGGCAGCTACATCTCCGGCACCCGCTATGGGGTCACCGGCGGCAAGCCGATTCTGTGACCCCCTGTTCACAAAGGAGCAAACCTGATGAGCCAGCCCAAAGACACCCGACCTGACGCCACCGCCACGCAACCGCCCGGCGAAGTGGAGCGCGACAACGACGCCCACCGCTCCAGCAAGCCTGGCCAGCCCAACCGCGAGTCCACGGCCCAGTCCACGGCGCAGAAGGCCCAGCCGAAACCGCGCCCGTAACCGCGTGGGGCCCTGACGCCGCCTGGCGGCAGCTGCTACAAGGGCGCGCGCACCTCGCCGATCGCGAGGCAGGCGACGCATGCCCCGTAGCAGCGGCCGCAGGCCGCGTCCGAGTACGCCGCGCTTGTCCCGTCAGGCGCTTCGACACATCAGTTGATACCCCACGCCATGCAGGGTGTGGATCAGCGGCGTATAGCACGGCTTGTCCACCGCACGGCGCAGCAGGTGGACATTGCTTCTCAACGTATCACTGCTGCGCGGCGCGCCTTCCCAGACCGCGTCCAGCATTTCCTGCCGGGACACCACGGCGGGGCTCTTGCGCATCAACAGCTCCAGCAGGTGCAGCGAGGTGGGGTTGAGGTCTATGGCCTGCTCGCCGCGCCTGACGTGCAGTGTGTCCAGGTCGTACGTCAGGTCGTGGACCTCCAGCACCCGGGTGTGCAGGCGCGCCATGCGCCGGGTGATGGCTGTCAGGCGTGCCACCAGCTCGCTGGGCTCCAGTGGCCCGGCCAGGTAATCGTCCGCGCCCAGCTTGAAGCCGCGCAGCACCTCGCCCAGGTCCCGGGCCTGGGCAACGATGACGAACGGCAGATGCGCGCGTCCCGCTCCTCGCAGCCGCTCGCAGGCCTGGTAGCCGTCTATGCCGGGCAGTTGCGCGTTGAACACCAGCGCATCGTAGGGCTGGGTCACCGCCAGGTGCAGCCCGGTCAGCCCGTCGCCCACGCAGGTGGCCTGGTGGCCGTGCAGGCGCAGGTAATTGCCGATGGTGAGTCGTGTCTGTGTGTCGTGTTCTGCAATCAATACGTGCATCCGTGCCCCTCCCTTGATCACCCCCGCAGGCTTTGAACAATCCCTCCTGCGATCGGTTTGTCGACAAAACATTGCCGTTCCTGACTACCTTCGAAGCCTAGCACAACGCCATTGACGCTTTGCACCCTGCCACCGCTGCCCCGATCCAAATAAAAAACCGCGCGGAGACAAGTACTTATCACCTGTCAAAAAGTTTACCCAGCGGCGAACTCGGCGCCATTGACGCTCGTTCAGGATGCCCGGCAGCGATCCCAATAAAGCGAACGACACCTTATGCATCGGACCCTGCCCGCCCTCACCCGCGCGGCCCTGCTCACCGCGGCGGGCTGCCTGCTGTCGGCCTGCGCCGTGTACCACGCAAGTCCCCTGGGGGCCGGCGACGACCACCCCACCCTGCCCGCCAGCGCCACCCGCGTGGAGGTCGACGCCCACGCCCTGGGCCTGCCACCCCTGCCCGCGCACCGTTTCGCCGCCGCCCAGGGCCTGGACATGACCGACATCGCCACCCTGGCCGTGCTCAACAACCCGGACCTGAAGCTGGCCCGCAGCGACCTGGCCATCGCCAAGGCCCAGGCGTTCGACGCCGGGCTGCTGCCCGACCCGCAGCTCACGGCAATCCAGGACTGGACCCGGCCGCACATCAGCGGCGCCTCCTCGGACTACACCGCCGGCCTGAGCATCGACGTGATGAAGATCATCACCCGCGGCGCCAACAAGGCCGCCGCCGACGCCACGGTGCGCAAGACCGACCTGGGCATGCTGTGGCAGGAATGGCAGCTGGTGGCCCAGGCGCGCAACCTGTTCCTCAAGGCGCAGCTGCAGGACACCACCGTACCGCTGCTGACCCGCCAGCGTGACCTGAACCTGGCCCGCTTGCAGGCCATGAGCCAGGGCGCCCGTCAGCGCGACATCACCGGCGACGCCCTGGGCGTGGCGCAGCTGGCCTACCAGGACAGCCAGACCGCCCTGGCCGACGCCCAGCGCGCCGCCTCCCAGACCCGCCACGACCTCAACGCCCTGCTGGGCCTGGCGCCCGACGTCCAGCTCAAGCTGCTGCCCCGCGAGCCCCTGGGCGACGCCGCCTTTGCCCAGGCGATCGCCGCCAGCATCGCCCTGACCCACCAGGACCTGGGCCAACTGGCCAGCCGCCGGCCCGACCTGCTGGCCCTGAAGCAAGGCTACCTGGCTCAGGAAAACAAGTACCGTGCCGCCGTGCTCAACCAGTTCCCCACCTTCCAGTTCGGCGTGCAGCAGGCCCGCGACACCTCCTACGTGAAAACCCAGGGCTACACCCTGACCCTGTCGCTGCCGGTGTTCAACCGCAACCGCGGGGTGATCGCCATCGAGAAGGCCACCCGCGAGCGCCTGCACGTGGAGTACTTCAACCGGGTCAACAGCGCCTACGCCGACGTCGACCGCCTGCGCGCCGATATCCAGCTGCTGGCTGCGCAGGTCGACACCCTGCAACACGCCCTGCCCGACCTCGACAGCCTGGCGGCCGCCACCGAGCGGGCCTATGCCCTGCACGCAGTGACCATCGGCACCTACACCGACACGCAGAACTCGCTGCTGGCCCGCGACATCGCCGTGGCCACCACCCAGGAGGCCCTGGCCGAACAGCGCGTGGCCCTGCAGGCGCTGATGGGCGCCGACATTCCTCAACCCTATGCCAGCAAGCCCCTGGCCGTTGGAGTAACCGCACCATGACGCTTCGCCCCCTCGGCCCCCTGACCGTGGCCGTGCTGTCGCTGGCCATCCTGCAAGCCCGCGCCGCTGATGAACCGGTGGCCACGGTGCAGGCCGTGCGTACCCAGCAAGGGCCGGTCAGCTCGCTGCTGCGCGGCTACGGCGTGGTCGGCACCACCGCCTCGCTCACCCAGTCCATCAGCCTGCCTTACCTGGCCCGCGTCACCCGCCTGCGGGTCAGCCCCGGCCAGGTGGTGCACCAGCACGACCCGCTGCTGGAAATAAGCGCCGACCCCGCCGCCGTACTGGCCTCGGCCCAGGCGCGCACCGCGGTGAATGACGCCCGCGCCGAACAGGCGCGGGTCAAGGCGCAGTTCGACCTGCGCCTGGCCACCGCCTCGCAACTGGCGGTGGCGCAGAAGGCCGTGGCCGATGCCCAGCAGGCGCTGGACGCACAACAGGCCACCGGCGCCCGCCCCGGCACCCAGGTGATCACCGCGCCCCGCGACGGCACCGTGCTGCAGATCAGCGCCGCCCAGGGCGACCAGGTGGCCGCCGGCACCGCGCTGATGCTGCTCAGCCAGCCGTCCGGGCCCGGCGCCCAGGCCAACTTCTATTTCGGCATCGAGCCGGCCGACGCCGCGCAGCTGCACAAGGGCGACGCCCTTACCGTCACGGCCGTGGCCAGCAACCTGGCCGCCAGCGCCCAGGGTTCGGTGACCAGCCTGGGGCACTCGATCGACGCCACCAGCCAGCTGGTGACGATAGGCGCCAACGTCGCCCTGCAGAACGCCAGCCTGATGCCCGGCATGCACGTCAGCGTCGAGGTGCGCACCCAGCCCAAAACTTTGTGGCAAGTGCCCGCCGCCGCCCTGCTGGGCCAGCCGGACACCTACCTGTTCCAGGTCGCCCAGGGCCATGCCCGGCGGGTGGCGGTCAAGGTGCTGGCCGACGACGGCCAGCAGCTGGGCGTCGACGGTGCGCTGGACGCCAGCCAACCGGTGGTCACCGTCGGCAGCGCGCAGCTGGCCGATGGCATGGCCGTGCAGCTGGAGACCGGCGCCGCCACCTCGTCCACCTCCGCCACGGGGGCAGCCGCGCAGTGACCTCGCCTATCGATAACCCGCGCCAACCCTGGATGCAACGGCACACCCGCTCGCTGTTGTTCATGATCGCCCTGCTGGTGGTGGTGGGCGTGCTCAGCGCCCTGCAGCTGCCGACGTCACTGTTCCCCGACATCCAGTTCCCCCGGGCCCAGGTGTCCCTGGACAACGGCGACCGCCCCGCCGAGCAGATGGCCACCCTGGTGACCATGCCCGCCGAGGAAGCCCTGCGCAAAGTGCCCAACGTGCGCGGGGTGGAGTCCACCACCAGCCGTGGCGCCGCCGATATCTCGGTGAACTTCGACTGGGGCACCGACATGTACCAGGCCACCTTGCAGTTGCAGACGGCCTTGACCGAGGCCGCCTCGCAGCTACCGCCGGGTACCAACTTCACCGTGCGGCGCATGGACCCCACGGTGTTCCCGGTGATCGCCTACAGCCTGACCTCGAAAAACCAGTCGCTGGCCGCCTTGCACGACCTGGCCCAACTGCAACTGCGGCCGCTGTTGTCGTCCATCGAGGGCGTGGCCAAGGTGGATGTGGCCGGCGGCGAGCAGGATGAAATCGAAGTAGAGATCGACCCGCTCGCCCTGGCGGCCCACCACCTGAGCCCGGCGGACGTTACCAGGGCCATTGCCGCCAGCAACACCCTGACAGCCGCCGGCCGCATCGAAAGCCGCTACAAGCTGTACCTGCTGGTGGCCAACGCGCAGCTGACCAACCTTGCCGCCGTACAGAACGTGATTGTCGCTGGCGCCGGCACGCCGACGCCCATTCGCCTGGGCCAGGTGGCCAAGGTCAGCCTGGGCGCCACCCCGCAATGGGTGCGGGTGACCGCGGACGGCACCGACGCGGTGCTGATCAACGTCTACCAGCAGCCCGGCGCCAACAGCGTGACCATGGCCCGGCAGGTGCGCGACACCCTCGACGCGGCCAAGGCCCAGCTGCCGCCCGGGGTCACCATCGCCAACTGGTACGACCAGAGCGAGCTGGTGGTGGCGTCCCAGGGCAGCGTGCGCGACGCCATCCTGATCGGCGTGGTGCTGGCGGCGCTGACCCTGCTGGTGTTCCTGCGCAACTGGAAAATCACCGTCATCGCCATTGCCCTGGTGCCCACGGTGATGGCGCCGGTGATTCTGCTGCTGAAGCTGTTCGGCATGGGCTTCAACATCATGACCCTGGGCGGCATGGCGGCCGCGGTGGGCCTGGTGATCGACGACGGCATCGTGATGATCGAGCACATCATGCGCCGGGTGCGCGAGGGTGGCCGCAGCGCGTTCGAGGGCAGCGTGATGCGCGCCGCCCAGGAGTTCACCCGGCCGCTGGTGGGCTCGTCCAGCGCCACCATCGTGATTTTCATTCCGCTGGCGTTCCTCAGCGGGGTCACCGGGGCGTTCTTCAAGGCGCTGTCGATCACCATGGCCAGCGCCCTGCTGATCTCCTTCCTGTTCACCTGGCTGGCGGTGCCGCTGGTGTGCAACAAATGGCTCACGGCCAGGGACGCCGAAGAGAAGGAAGGCCGCCTGGCCCATGCCGTGCAGCAGCGCTACCAGCGCCTGCTGGCGCGGGTGTCGGCGCGGCCCTGGTGGCTGCTGGTGGGCATCGTACCGCTGGTGCTGGTGTCGCTGCTGGCGTTCTCGCGGGTGGGCAGTGGTTTCATGCCGGCCATGGACGAAGGCGGCTTCGTCCTCGACTACCACTCCACCCCCGGCACCTCGGTGTCGGAAACCGACCGCATGGTGCGCCAGGTGGAGACCATCCTGCGCCACAACCCCAACGTACTGACCTGGTCGCGGCGCACCGGCGCCGGCCTGGGTGGCGGCCTCAGCGAGCCGAACAAGGGCGATTTTTTCGTGCGGCTGAAGGCCGGCGATCGCCAGCCGATCGACGTGGTGATGACCCAGGTGCGCGCCGAGGTTGAACACAGCGTGCCGGGGCTGACCATTGAGCTGGCGCAGTTGATGGAAGACCTGATCGGCGACCTGACTGCCGTGCCGCAGCCCATCCAGGTCAAGCTGTACGGCGACGACCCCGACCAGCTGGCGCACACCGCCCAGGCGGTGGCCCAGGCCATGGCCAAGGTGCAGGGTGTGGTGGACGTCAACGACGGCCTCAACCCGGCCGGCGACTCGCTGGAGTTGCAGGTATCGCCCCAGGCTGCGGCGGCCGAGGGCGTCGACCCGCAGTTCGTCTCCCAGGCCGTGACCGAACTGGTGCAGGGCGTGGTCGCCACCAGCTTTACCCAGGGCAGCAAGACCGTGGGCATCCGCGTGCGCACCGCTGGCGCCATGGCCCTGGACGAGCAGCAACTGGCCAACCTGCAACTGCGCGCCCCGGACGGCCACCTGTTTCCGCTCAAGCGCGTGGCGCAGTTGGTGCCGGTGGTGGGTGAAAAGGAGATCTCGCGGGACAACCTGCGCCGGGTGGTCAGCGTGACTGCGCGCCTGGAGAACCGCGACCTGGGCTCCACCGTGGCCGACGTGCAGAAGCTGCTGGGCCAGCAGCACACCCTGCCCCGTGGCGTGACCTATGAGATGGGCGGCCTGTTCCAACAGCAGCAGATCGCCTTCCACGGCCTGATGCTGGTGTTCGGCGCCGCCACCGCGCTGGTGTTCGCCTTGCTGCTGTGGCTGTATGAGAGCTTCCTGATTGCCCTGGCGGTGATGCTGATGCCGCTGCTGGCCGCCGGCGCGGTGTTCATCGGCCTGTGGCTGACCGGCATCGAGCTGAACATCTCGGCGATGATGGGCATGACCATGATCATCGGCATCGTCACCGAGGTGGCCATCTTCTATATCTCGGAGCTGCAGACGCTGATGAAGGACGAAGGCCTGCCGCTGCACCAGGCCCTGCTGGAAGCCGGCGCCAACCGCCTGCGGCCGATCGCCATGACCACCATTGCCGCGACCCTGGCCCTGCTGCCGCTGGCGATTGCCCTGGGGGCTGGCTCGGCCATGCAGCAGCCGCTGGCCATCGCCATCATCTCCGGGCTGGTGGTGCAGATGCCGCTGGTGCTGGTGGCGTTGCCGGCGTTGCTGCGGTTGTTGCTGCCGCCCGAGCAACGCCTGTGACGCAGCCTGCGGCAACTGCTACATCCTGTGGGAGCTGGCTTGCCAGCGAGCTGTTGGGGCCATAAAAGCTCGCTGGCAAGCCAGCTCCCACACCTGTAGCAGCGGCCGCAGGCCGCGTCAGGGGTTACACGCCGTTCTTGACCTTGCTCCAGATGCGCGTGCGCAGGCGGTCGATGTTCAACGGCATGGCTTCGAGGATGAACATCTTGTCCATCACTTCCTGCGGCGGATAGGCCGCAGGGTCAGCCGCCAGTTTCGGGTCCACCAGGCTGTCCGCCGCCGCGTTGCCGTTGGCGTAACGCACCGCGTTGCTGATGCTCGCCGCCACCTTGGGCTCCATCATGTAGTTGATGAAGGCATAGCCGGCCGCCTCGTTGGGGGCGTCCACGGGCATGGTCATCAGGTCGATCCAGAACGGCGCGCCCTCCTTGGGAATCTCGTACTTGACCTTCACGCCGTTGCCCGCCTCGGTGGCGCGGTTGGCGGCCTGCATCACGTCGCCCGACCAGCCCACGGCCAGGCAGATATCACCGTTGGCCAGGTCACCGATGTACTTGGCGCTGTGGAAGTAGGTGACGTTCTTGCGCATCTGCAACAGCAGCGCCTCGGCCTTCTTGTAGTCCGCCGGGTCCTTGCTGTGCGGCGGCAGGCCCAGGTAGCGCAAGGCGATGGGCAGCAGTTCGGGGCCGTTGTCGAGCACCGCCACGCCGCAGCCATGCAACTTGGCGAGGACCTCGGGCTTGAACAGCACGTCCCATGTGTTCATGGGGATGTCCTTGCCCAGCGCGGCACGCACCTTGTCGACGTTGTAGCCGATGCCGGTGGTGCCCCACAGGTACGGCACGCCATGCAGGTTGCCCGGGTCGTCGGCCTCCAGGGCCTTCATCAGCATGGGGTTGAGGTTCTTCCAATTCGGCAGCTTGCTGCGGTCCAGGGTTTTCAGGGCGCCGCTCTGGATCTGGTGGGCCATGAAGTGCGCCGACGGGAACACCACGTCGTAGCCCGAATGGCCGGCCGCCAGCTTGGCGTCCAGGGTCTCGTTGCTGTCGTACACGTCGTACTGGGTGCCGAACCCGGTGGTGTTCTGGAAGTTCTGCAAGGTATCGGGGGCAATGTACTCGCCCCAGTTGTAGATGTGCACGACTTCAGCGGCTTGGGTGGTACAGGCCACGAACATCAGCGGCAACAGTTTCTTGAGCATGAGCACCTCGATTACCAGACCTAAGGGGGGGCGGCAGTTCAGAAGACCAGCACGTAGGTTTTTCTTGTTGTCTCTTGTACATCCCAGATGCCGTGGGTGTTGGCGGGCAACATCAGGGCGTCGCCGGCGACGATTTCCAGCGCCTCGCCGCCGTCCGGGGTGAAGGTGCAGCGGCCCGTGGTGAAGTGGCAGAACTCCTGTTGGGCGATCTGCCGGCGCCAGCGGCCGGGGGTGCATTCCCACACCCCGGTCTCGACGCCGTCGGTGCGTTCCACGCTGGTGACCGACACCGTGGCCACCGGCTCGCCCAAGGGCACGGCCACCGGGAAGCTTTCCGCCAGGGCCATGGTGTGGCTGCCTTTCAAATGCGTGATGTTCATGTTGCGCTCCGTGTTGTTATTGAGGGTTCAGCCGACTTTCCAGGCCATGAGGCCTTCCATGCGGTTGGCCAGGGCTTGCGCCAGGCGACGCCGCCACGCCGGGGTCTGGGGGTTGGCCAGCAGCGCGTCTTCGCTGCTGAAGCTGCGGATGATGGCGTTGTAGCCCAGCCACCGGCAGGGTTCGGGCTCCCAGCTGCGCAGGCTGCTCACCGGGCTGTCGGTGAACACCCAGGGCTGCTGCAGCAAGGCGCTGTCCTGGCCCAGGATCAGGTCGGCCAGGGTGCGCCCGGCCAGGTTGCTGGCGCCTACGCCTTCGCCGCCATAGCCGCCGGCCAGGGCAATGCGCTGCTGGGTGTCGCGCAGCATGTGCGGGCGGAAGCGCCGGGCCATGCCCAGGTTGCCGCCCCAGGCGTGGGTCAGGCGCACGCTGCGCAGCGCCGGGAACAGCTCGCCCATCAGCGCCTGGCGCAGGCCGCGCTCGTCGGCGTTCAAGGTGAAGTCGCTGCGCAGGCGGCCGCCGAAGCGGTAGCCGCCACGGGCGCCGAACACCAGGCGGTCATCAAAGGTGCGCTGGCCATAGGTGACCTGGCGGCTGAACTCGCTGAAGGCCTGGCCACGGTTCAGGCCGATCTGCTCCCACACCGAGGCTGGCAGCGGCTCGGTGGCCACCATCAGGCTCTGCACCGGCAGCTGGTGGCGGCCCAGGGGCGGCAGTTCGGCGGCGTAGCCTTCCACGGCCGGCACTACCCAGTCGGCGTCCACGCTGCCGTGGGCGGTGGTGACCCGGCCCGGCTGCCAGTCCAGTACCCGGCTGTCTTCATAGATCTCCACGCCCAGGGCCTCGACCGCGCGGGCCAGGCCACGGGCCAGCCGGGCCGGGTGAATGGTCGCGCAGTGTGGGCTATAGACGGCGCCATAGGCGTTGGCCATGCGCACCTGGCCGGCCAGCTCGGCAGGCTCCAGCCAACGGTAGTCGTCCTCGCCCAGGCCCAGCTCGCGCAGGTGCTGCAGGTAGCTGCGCAGGCTGGCCAGTTGTTCGGGGTAACGGGCGGCGCAGTACAGCACCCCACCCTTGCGCAGGTTGCAGTCGATACCTTCGCGGGCCACCACCTGGGCCACTTCGTCCGGGATGCCGTGCAGCAGGTCGAAGGCCTGGCGGCGTTGCGCGGCGGGCAGCGGCGCCAGCATGCGGTCCTCGCCCAGCAGGTTGCCCATCAGCCAGCCGCCGTTGCGCCCCGAGGCGCCGAAGCCGGCCACCTGGGCCTCGACCACCACCACGCGCAAGTGCGGCGCCTGGCGCTTGAGATAATAGGCCGTCCACAGCCCGGTGTAGCCTGCGCCGATAATCGCCACGTCGGCCTGCACCTGGGCGCCCAGCGCCGGGCGCGCGGTGCGCGGCTCCTCGAGCTGGTCCATCCACAGACTGATCTCACCCCACGACTTCATCGAAGCCTCCTGTCATCAAACGATGAGCGCAGGCTAATGAAGTGCAGGGGCCGTCGTCGTTCGTGCGTGCACGCGTGGAAAAAATCGCCGCGCCCCCCGGACCAGCAGGCCGCAGCCACCGGCCAGGCGGAGGATGCAATCCGGCCCCTCAGGTGCTAGCGTTACCCTGCCCAGTGTGACTCAGCCCCGATCAAGGTGACCCCATGCCGCGCCCGAACAACGAATACCGCTCGCTCAGCAACCTGGCCCACGAGGCCAGGCGCGCGCTGGAGTCGCCGGAAGGCGTCGACCGCGCCAACCTGATGATGCGCATCCTGTGCGCCAAGTTCAGGGAGGAAAACCGCGAGGCGCTCAAGCGCCCCAAGGCCGAGTGAACGCACCACGCACCGCTTTAGAAAACCTCCGGGCCGCCGTTAACACAGTGAGTGGGTTCCGCACAGGGAGCGCCAATGTACGCAAGCAGCTACAACAACCTGTACGTCCTGTTTTCCCTGGTCGTTGCCATCCTGGCCTCCTATACCGCGCTGAACATGACCGGCCGGGTCAACCGCGCCAGGGGCCGCGCCGCGGCGCTGTGGCTGGCCGGCGGCTCGTTCGCCATGGGCACGGGCGTCTGGTCGATGCACTTCATCGGCATGCTGGCCTTCCAGCTGCCGATCCAGCTGGGCTACGACCCGGTCCTGACCGGCCTGTCGCTGCTGATCGCCGTGGCCTCCTCGGCCTTTGCCCTGTGGCTCGCGTGCCAGAAGGAAATGCCGCTGCCGCGCCTGCTGCTGGGGGCGGTGCTGATGGGCATCGGCATTGCCGCCATGCATTACACCGGCATGGCGGCGCTGCTGATGAACCCCGACGTGCACTACATCCCCTGGCTGTTCGCGCTGTCGGTGGTCATCGCCATCCTGGCATCGGGGGCGGCGCTGTGGATCGCCTTCCGCCTGCGCAACGAAGGCCGGTTCATCCGCCGGGCACGCCTGGGCGCCTCGCTGGTGATGGGCTGCGCCATCGTCGGCATGCACTACACCGGCATGGCGGCGGCGCAGTTCCCCGTGGGCAGCGTCTGCGGCGCCGCCAACGGCGGGCTGGACAGCAAATGGCTGGTGGTGGTGGTCATCGTCGTCACCCTGGCGGTGTGCGCCATCGCCCTGGTGATCTCGATGCTCGACATCCGCACCAGCCTGCTCGCCAACTCCCTGGACCGCGCCAACAGCGAGCTGCTGAAGCTGGCCCTGCACGACAGCCTGACCCACCTGCCCAACCGCACCCTGCTCAACGACCGCCTGGAACAGGCGATCCACAAGGCCAACCGGCAGAAAACCCGCTTCGCCATGCTGTTCATGGACCTGGACGGCTTCAAGGCGATCAACGACACCTACGGCCACCACGTCGGCGACCAGTTGCTGATCGAGGTGGCCCGGCGCATCAGCCTCGACCAGCATGACGAAGGCACCGTGGCGCGGCTGGGCGGCGACGAGTTCGTGCTGCTGACCGACAGCTGCGAGCCTGACGACGCCGCCGCGCTGGCCCAGCACCTGGTGGAAACCATCAGGCAACCCTACGTGCTGGGCCAGCACACCGTGCACGTGTCGGTCAGCATCGGCGTGGCGGTGTACCCGGCCGACGGCGCCAACGACCATGAACTGATGGTCAACGCCGACGCCGCCATGTACCACGCCAAGGAACAGGGGCGCGACGGCTACTGCTTCTTCGAACGCGCCATGAACATCAACGCCCACCAGCAACTGCAGCTGCAGCACGACCTGCGCCAGGCCCTGGAGGGCAATGAGTTCGTGCTGTTCTACCAACCCAAGATCCTCGCCCCTGCCGGCCCCATGACCGGCGTCGAGGCGCTGCTGCGCTGGAACAAGCCGGACATGGGCCTGGTGCCGCCCGACCGCTTCCTGCCCCTGGCCGAGCGCAGCGGGCTGATCGTGCCGATCGGCAACTGGGTGATCAACGAGGCCTGCCGGCAGATGGCCCAATGGCACGCCCAGGGCCAGCGTGACTGGACCATCGCGGTCAACCTTTCCACCGTGCAGCTGGCCAACGCCCACCTGGTGGAGGTGGTGCGCTCGGCGTTGCTGCGCACCGGCCTGCCGCCGCGCTGCCTGACCCTGGAGATCACCGAGACCACCGCCATGCGCGACGCCGAGGCGGCGCTGGTGGTGCTCGACCAGCTGGCGGCCCTGGGCGTGGGCATTTCCATCGACGACTTCGGCACCGGCTACTCCAGCCTGCTGTACCTCAAGCGCCTGCCGGCCAACGAGTTGAAGATCGACCGCGGCTTCATCACCGAACTGGCCCAGGGCAACGAAGACGAAGCCATCGTCTCGGCCATCGTCGCGCTGGGCAAGACCCTGGGCCTCAAGGTGGTGGCAGAGGGGGTGGAGACGGCCGAGCAGCGGGAAATGCTCACGGAGCTGGGCTGCGACATCCTGCAGGGCTACCTGTTGGGCAAGCCCATGAGCGCGGTGAAGCTGGCGGAGCAGTTCAGCGCCGAGGCAGCGCGGGCTTGAGGCGGTGTGCCTGGAACACCGCGTTGGCCGGGACGCGGCCTGCGGCCGCTGCTACGCGAAGGCAATCGCGTCGCGATAGGGAGTATATGCATTTCCCGTAGCAGCTGCCGCAGGCGGCGTCCCAGGCCACGCGGTGTATCAGGCGTGGCGGCGCTCGGCGGCCGGTACCGGGCGGCCGAAGTAGTAGCCTTGGAAGTGCGAGCAGCCTTCGCTGATCAGCTGCTGCATCTGCTCGGCGGTCTCCACTCCTTCGGCGGTGGTCTTGATCAGCAGGCTGTTGCTCATGCCGGTAATGGCCCGGATGATCGCCAGGGCCTCCTTGCTGTCCGCCATCTCGCGCACGAACGACATGTCGATCTTGATCCGGTCGAACGGGAATGAGCGCAGGTAGCCCAGCGACGAGTACCCGGTGCCGAAGTCATCCAGGGAAATCGCCACGCCCAGCGCCTTCAGCGCCCTGAGCGTGGCGACGTTGCCCTCGCTGTCCTCCAGCAGCACCGACTCGGTGATCTCCAGCTCCAGGCGCTCGGGTTCCAGCCCCGAATCGCTCAGCGCCAGCGCCACCGAATCCACCAGCCCGGGGTTCTTGAACTGCACCGCCGACAGGTTCACCGCCACGGTCTGGCGGGTGCCCCAGCTGCCCGCCTCCTGGCAGGCCAGGTTCAGCGCGCGGTTGCCCACCTCGTGGATCAACCCGGTTTCCTCGGCCATGGTGATGAAATCCATGGGCATGATGGTGCCCTTGGTGGGGTGCCGCCAGCGCAGCAGCGCCTCGTACCCGGAGATCTCGTCGCCGGCGTGGGTAACGATGGGCTGGTAGTGCAGTTGCAGGTGGCCCAGGTGCAGCGCCGTGCGCAGGTCGGTCTCCATGGTGCGGCGGTGGCGCGCCGCTTCGTCGAGCTGGAACTTGAAGCGCTCGAAGCGGTTGCGGCCGTTGCGCTTGGCCTCGTACAGGGCCATGTCGGCGTAGCCCATCAGCTGCTCGGGGCTGTCGTGGTCATGGGGCGACAGGGCAATGCCGATGCTCACGCCTACCGAACAACTGTGCCCCTCGATCAGGAACGGCGGCCGCACGGCCTGGATCAGGCGCTGCGCCGACAGCTCGGCGGCCTCGGCGGTTTCCAGCTCCGGCAGGATCACCGCGTACTCATCGCCGCCCAGCCGCGCCAGGGTGTCGACCTCGCGCAGTTCCACCTTCAAGCGGCTGCTGAGCGCCCGCAGCAGCTTGTCGCCGATGCCGTGGCCCAGGGAATCGTTGACGTTCTTGAAGTCGTCCAGGTCCAGGCACAGGGTGCCGGTGATTTTCCCGGTGCCGTCGGCCAGTTGCAGCGCCTCCTTGAGCTTCTCGTGGAACAGCACGCGGTTGGGCAGCCCGGTCAGCGCGTCATGGTGGGCCATGTGGTGGATGCGGGCGTTGGCTGCCAGCTCGACGGTGACGTCCTCGGCCACGAACAGCACGTATTCCGAGGCGTTGCCCGGGTCCTGGTTGAGCACCGTGCGGCTGCGCAGCGTGCGCGGCCCGCGGTTGGTGGCCACCAGGGTCTCCACGGTCTTGATCGCGCCGATGTTGAGGTCCTGGCCCATCTGCTGCTCGATGTAGGCCGCGGTCTCCGGCGCCAGCGCCTCGCTCATCAACTGGCCGACCATGCTCGCGCCGTTGGGCACGAACAGCGCCTCGGCCTGATGGTTGGCCAGCAGGATGCGCTCGGTCTGCACGTCCTTGACGATGACACTGGCGGGAATATTCGAGATCACCGAGTCGAGGAACTGTGACAGCGAGCTCATCTCGGCGCTGTACTGCTCAGCCAGCACCTTGGCCTCCAGCAGTGCCAGTTCGGTCTGGCGCCGCTCGCTGATGTCACGCGTCACCTTGGCGAAGCCGATCATCCGCCCCTGGTCATCATGCACGGCGTCGATCACCACGCTGGTCCAGAACGGCGAGCCGTCCTTGCGCAGCCGCACGCCTTCGGCATGGAAGCGCCCTTCCCGCCGCGCGGTTTCCAGGCTGTGGGCAGGCAGCCCGGCGGCGCGGTCCTCCTCGGTGTAGAACACCGAGAAATGCCGGCCGACGATTTCAGCTTCCGTGTAGCCTTTCGCCCGTTCCGCCCCGGGGTTCCAATTGGTGACGATGCCCTCGGGGGAGAGCATGTAGATGGCGTAGTCCACCACGCTCTGCACCAGCAGGCGGTACATGGCATCCGAGTCGGCGTTGAACTGCATGCGTTGCGAACCTCAGGCGGGGGGCGAAGAAAAGCGGGATGGCATTATGCCTTCTTCGTAATAGCGAGGGATACTGCCCGAAAGGAGGAGGAATATTGTGGAATGGGTATGTTAGGGCGCGGGGGCTTGGGACGCGGCCTTTGGCCGCTGCTACGAGACATCGGCGGCGCCCCCCTGCCCATCAGAAGTAATACAGCGCCTCCACCATCGCCGTCAGCTGCGTGCGGTCACGGCCGTTGCCGAAGGGGCGCTGGTCGTCGCTGCCCTTGAACCAGTCGTAGCGCAGCTCGGGGCGCAGCGACAGGTGCTTGTTCATGTCATAGCGCACGCCGCTGGTCAGCGCATTGAAGGCGCCGCGGGCGGTGGTGGTGGGGAACAGCGCAAAGCCCTCGGGGTCGCTGAAATGCTCGCCGCGCAACGACCACGCCAAGTCCTTGCGCAGCTGATAGGTGACCACCGCGTTGGCGCCCCACCACGACGCGCCGTCGAACCCGGGGCCGGTCAGCACGTCCACCGTGGAGGCCTTGCCGTCGCCCGCCTGATGGCCGTAGACCAGCTCCGCGCCCATGGACCAGCGGGCATTGAACTGATGCCAGCCGTTGAGCGAATGCTGCTGCTTGAGCTGCCCCGACGCGGCAATGACCCGCGACGGCGGCGCCTGCACGTCGCCCAGGCTGTCGTCCTGCTCGTTGCCGACCATGAACTCGTAGTCCACCCAGGTGTTCATGTCCGCCGAACGCCAGCGCACGGCGCCGGTCAGCGACTTGTCGTTGTTGTTGTCACGCAGGTTGTTCCAGCCCTGCACCACCCCCAGCTCCAGCCCCAGCAGGCCGGCGTCGCCGTTGTACACGCGGCTGCTGGCCAGCACCCCGGCGACGGTGCCCGGCTCGCTGACGAAGGCGTAGGTCTTGCTGGCGAACGGGTTGCGCGCCAGGCGAATGTTGGGCGGGATTTCATAGCCCATGGCCGGGCCGAACACCCCGGCCATGAAGCTGACGCCCGGCCCGTACGGCAAGTAAAGGGTCAGCGCGGCGTTGGGCACCGCCAGGAAATAGTCCTTGTCGCGCTGGGCGCGCAGGTTGTCCTGCTGGTTCATGTGCAGGCTCTGGTCCCAGCCGTAGGTGCGGGCGAACTGGGCGTTGCGGCCGTAGTTGAATTCCAGGGTGAAGCCCCAGGCCACCGCGTCAGGCCGCGGGCCCGGCAATGGCGTGATGCGTGGCACGAAGGTGGCCGCCAGCGGCTTGTCGATGAACAGGTGCAGGCTGCCCAGCTCCAGGCCTTCGTCGGACATGCCGGTGATGGGCAGGTTGCTCAGGCCGTCCTTGCGCTCGGCCCGGGTGGAGCGGTTGTTGCGGGTGTAGGCGACGTCCAGCAGGTTGGACACGGTAATGCCATGGTCGCGTTCGAGGGTGTCGCCGAACAGGCTGCGAAACAGCGTGCCCTCGGCGGGTTCTTCGCTTTCATCGGCATGGCAGTTGACGATCGCCAGGGCGGCCAGCACCGCGCCAAGCGCTTTCACTTTGACGTTGATCATGGTCTGTCTCTTGTTGTTATTGTCAGCGACCCACCCGGGCGGGTGGGCCGGGAAAAACGTCCGTCAGAGGTTGGTGGCCTGGAAACTCACCAGGCGCCAGCCGCCGGCCTCGCGCGCCCACACCTGGGTGGTCATCACGTCCATGGCACGGCGTTCGCCGCTGCTGCGAAACTCGATGTGCTGCAACAGCCGCCCGCTGGCCACTGCCACGTCCCCCAGCACGCGCACCTGCAGCGCCCTGCGTTCCACCTTGATAAACCGGATGGCGCTGCTCACCAGCTGCAGGTACTGCTGTTTGCCATCAACCTGGCCGGTGGCGTGCACATGCACCAGCTGCTCGTCGAGCAGCTCGGCCAGGCCGTCCAGGTCGTTGGCCACCAGCGCCCGGCAACGCAGCGCCTCCAGTTCGTTGATGGTGTCGATGATGGCGGGTTCACTCATTACGCTTGCTCCTTGAAGAAAGGGGGGACACAGGCCATCAGGCTTCGGCACGCACGGTGTTCTCCAGCATGCCCAGGCCGTCGATCTCGACCCGCACCCGGTCGCCCTCGCGCAGCCAGCGCGGCGGCTTGAAGCCGCCACCGATGCCGCCGGGGGTGCCGGTGAAGATCACGTCGCCCGGCTCAAGGGTCATGACTTTCGACAGGTGCGCCACCTGCTGGTAGCAGTCGAAGATCAGCTGGTCGGTGTTCGAGGCCTGGCGCTGCTCGCCATTGACGAAGCAGCGGATACCCAGCGTGTGCGGGTCGCCGACCTCATCGGCGGTGACGATCCAGGGGCCGAACGGCGCATGGCTGTCAAAGCTCTTGCCCAGCAGGAACTGCGAGGTGCGCAGCTGCCAGTCGCGCACGCTGACGTCGTTGCCCACGCAGTAGCCGAAAATCGCCTGCCGGGCCTGCTCGGGGGACAGGTGACGGGCGCGCCGGCCGACGATGAAGACCATCTCCGCCTCGTAGTCCAGCGCCTCGGACACCCGCGGCAGGTCCACCGGCGCGTAGGGGCCGTTGGCGGCCGTGCTCATCATGGCGAACCACAGCTGGTCGGCGGGCATGTCCATGCCCGACTCGGCCACGTGGTCGGCGTAATTCAGGCCGATGCCCAGCAGCTTGCCGGGGCGCGGCACCGGTGCCAGCAGCGTGACCTGGGCCAGCGGCGTACCGGTGACTGCGCTGGCGGCCAGTTCGGCCAACTGCGGCTGCCACAGCGCCCACTCGCGGATCAGCTCGATCATGCTGGCCGGCGCGTCGTTGAAATGGTCGCCGATCGCCACCACCTGCTCGCCCATCACCAGCCCGACGCGGGCCGCGCGGCTGGGTGTTTCAAAGGTGCAGAGTTTCATGGTGCTTACCTGTATTGGGGGCCAAGGCTTTGGCCGGTGGCGCAGGTGCCGAGGGCGCACAGCTGTGCGTCACTGGCTCCGGCGCGCCAGTGCGCTACCAGCGCGTCGGCGTCGAACTCCACGCCGATGGGGTTCTGGCGGAAGATCTCCGACTGGAACACCGCGGCGGCGTCGGCTGGGTCGGTGAAATTGTCGACCTGCAGTTCGATGTCGTTGCCCTCGGGGTCGCGGTAGTACAGCGAGGTGGTGGGCCCGTGGTTGATGGTCCACGACGGCAGGATGCCCTCGCCTTTCAGGCGCTCGTAGGTGGCCAGCACCTGGGCGATGGTCTGGTAGCTGTAGGCGACGTGGTGCACGCCGACCATGTGGTCGGTTTTCGCCGGCAGCTCGGGCATGTTGAAGAAGGCCAGGCGGTGGTGTTCGTCATCGAAGCTGATGAACGCCAGCACCTCGTCCTGGAACACCAGCCGGGCCTGGAACACCTGGCGGTACCAGTCGACCATGGCCTGGCGGTTGGCGCAGCGGTACACCAGGTGCGCCATCTTCACCGGCACGATGGGCTGGGTAGCCGCCGCGGGTGAGCTTGCTTGCAGTGCAGTCATCTCGGTTCTCCTTGTTCTTGTTCTACGGGTCAGATCGACACACGACGAAAATCCGTCAGCAATGCCACCAGGCAGGCAAGGAAGCGCCCGGCCTCGGCGCCATCCACCGCGCGGTGGTCCCAGGACAGCGACAGCGGCAGTTGCAGGCGTGGCTGGAACGCCGTGCCATCCCAGCTCGGCGCCATGGCCGCCCTGCCCACCCCGAGGATCGCCACCTCTGGCGCGTTGATGATCGGCGTGAAGTGCCCGCCACCGATGCCGCCCAGGGACGACACCGTGAAGCAGCCGCCGCGCATCTGCGCCGCGCCCAGCTTGCCGCTGCGCGCCAGGTGCGACAGCTCGGCCATTTCCGCGGCGATGGCGGCGATGCCCTTGCGGTCGACGTCGCGAATAACCGGCACCACCAGGCCGTCCGGGGTGTCGGCAGCGAAACCGAGGTGGCAGTACTGCTTGTGCACCACCTCCTCGCCCTGCAGGCTGACGTTGAACTGCGGATAGCGCTGCAGCGCCACCGCGCAGGCCTTGAGCAGGAACGCCAGCAGGGTGACCTTCGCCCCGCCCTCCTGGGCCTCGCGGTTGAGTTGCACGCGCAGCGCTTCCAGCTCGGTGATGTCGGCCTGGCTGTGGTTGGTGACGTGGGGGATGCTCACCCAGTTGCGGTGCAGGTTGGCCGCCGACAGGCGCTTGATGCGTGGCCTGGCGCTGCGCTGGATGGCGCCGAACTGGGCGAAGTCGACCTCCGGCCAGGGCAGCACCTCCAGCCCGCCGCCTTTGCCGGCGGGCGACGGTTGCTGCGCCTGGGCCTTGACGTACGCCTTGACGTCCTCGCGCTGGATGCGCCCGCGCGGGTCGCTGGCGGTGACCTTGGCCAGGTCCACGCCCAGCTCGCGAGCCAGTTTGCGCACCGCCGGGCCGGCCAGGGCCAGTGCAACCGGCGCGGGCGGCGAAGACGGTGCAGGCGCCGGCACCGGGGCTGGCTTGACGGCCGCCGGCGCGCTGGCCACCGCCTCGGCGTACTGCACATGGGCGATCAGGCTGCCCTTGGAGACCACGTCGCCGGGCTTGATCAGCACCTCGCGGATGGTGCAAGCGACGGTACTGGGCACGTCCATCACCGCCTTGTCGGACTCCAGGGTGATCAGCGATTGCTCCACCGTCACCCTGTCGCCCGCCTTGATAAACACTTCGATCACCGGCAAATCGTGAAAATCGCCGATGTCAGGCACCATGAGTTGTTGCATTGGGCAGTCCTCCTTTTTCTCGGCTCAACGGTTCCACGGCGCGTCGAGGGCGACGTCGATGGCGTAGCGTTCACGGGCTTGCGCGGCCAGGCGCGGGTCGATGGCGGCCAGTGCGGCCACGGCGATGTGCTGGCGGTCCATCTCGAAGAAGCGCCGCAGCGCCGGCCGCGTGTCGCTGCGGCCGAAGCCGTCGGTGCCCAGCGCGGTGTATGGCGCCTGCACGTAGGGCGCGATCAGCTCGGCATAGCTGCGCACGTAGTCGCTGGCGGCCACCACCGGGCAGCTGCCGGCCAGGCACTGCTGCACGTGGCTGGGCGCAGGCGCCTCGGCGCCGAACAGCGTGGCGCGCTGCACCTCGCGGGCCTCGCGGGCCAGCTCGGAGAAGCTGGTGACGCTCCAGATCTCGCTGGCGATGCCCCAGTCCGCGGCCAGCAGGTCGGCGGCGGCGATCACCTCGCGCAGGATCGAGCCCGAACCCAGCAGGCGCACCTGGCTGGCGGCGTCCTCCGCGCCACGGCGGCCGAAGCGGCGCATGCCCTTGATCACAGCGGCATGGTCGGCAGCGTCCAGCGGCGCCTGGGGGTAGTTCTCGTTGGTCACGGTGAGGTAGTAGAACTCGTCGTGCTGCTGTTCCAGCATGCGCCGGCTGCCGTGGTCGATGATCACCGCCACCTCGCTGGCGAACGCCGGGTCATAGGCGCGGCAGTTGGGCACCGTCGAGGCCACCAACTGGCTGCTGCCGTCCTGGTGCTGCAGGCCTTCGCCGGCCAGGGTAGTTCTTCCTGCGGTAGCACCGATCAGGAAACCGCGGGCACGCTGGTCGGCAGCCGCCCAGATCAGGTCGCCGATGCGCTGGAAGCCGAACATCGAGTAGTAGATGTAGAACGGCAGCATGGCCACGCCGTTGACGCTGTAGGAGGTTGCAGCGGCCACCCAGGACGAGATGGCGCCGGCCTCGGTGATGCCTTCTTCCAGCAACTGGCCGTCACGCGACTCCTTGTAGTACAGCATCGCGCCGGCGTCCTCGGGCTCGTACAGCTGGCCCACCGGCGAGTAGATGCCGATCTGCCGGAACAGGTTGGCCATGCCGAAGGTGCGCGCCTCGTCCGCCACAATCGGCACGATGCGCGGTCCCAGTGTTTGATCTTTGAGCAGGTGGGTGAACAGCCGTACCACGGCGGTGGTGGTCGAGGTCTCGCGCTCGTCCGGGGCCAGGGCGAACTGCGCGTAGCTGGCCAGCGCCGGCACCGGCAGCGCTTCGGCGCGGCTCTGGCGACGTGGCAGGTAGCCGCCCAGCGCCGCACGGCGGGCGTGCAGGTAGCGCATCTCGGCGCTGTCGGCGGCGGGCTTGTAGAAGCGCATTTCCTCCAGCGCGGTGTCGTCCAGGGGAATGGCGAAGCGGTCGCGGAAGGCCTTCAGGGCGTCGACGTCCAGCTTTTTCTGCAGGTGCGTGGTGTTGCGCGACTCACCCGCCAGGCCCATGCCGTAGCCTTTCTTGGTCTTGGCCAGGATCACCGTGGGCTGGCCGTTGTGGGCCTTGGCGGCGGCAAACGCGGCGTACAGCTTGCGGAAATCGTGGCCGCCACGGCGCAGGCCGTCGATCTCCTGCGGGGTCATGTGCGCCACCAGCGCCTGCAACTCAGGGTCCTGGTCGAAGAAATGCTCCAGGTTGTAGGCGCCATCGTTGGCCCCCAGGGTCTGGTACTGGCCGTCGACGGTGTGGGCGAAACGGCGCAGCAGCACGTGGTTGTGGTCGCGGGCGAACAGCGCGTCCCAGTCCGAGCCCCACACCACCTTGATCACGTTCCAGCCGGCGCCGCTGAACAGCGCTTCCAGCTCCTGGATGATCTGGCCGTTGCCGCGCACCGGGCCGTCCAGGCGTTGCAGGTTGCAGTTGACGATGAAGGTCAGGTTGTCGAGGTTTTCCCGCGCCGCCAGCGACAGCGCGGCGATGGATTCGGGTTCGTCCATTTCGCCGTCGCCGAACACGCCCCAGACATGGCGATGTGAGGTGTCGGAGATGCCGCGGTGTTCCAGGTAGCGCAGGAAGCGCGCCTGGTAGATTGAACTGATCGGTCCAATGCCCATGGAGCCAGTGGGGAACTGCCAGAAGTCGGGCATCAGCCAGGGGTGCGGGTAGGAACACAGGCCGCCGCCGTCCACTTCCTGGCGGTAACGGGCCAGCTGCGCTTCGTCCAGGTGGCCTTCGAGGAAGGCCCGGGCGTATACCCCGGGCGCCGAGTGCGGCTGGAAGTACACCAGGTCGCCCTTCCCTTCGGCGTTGTCGGCGCGGAAGAAATGGTTGAAGCCGATCTCGAAAATCTCTGCCGCCGAGGCGTAGCTGGAGATGTGCCCGCCCAGCTCGCCGTAGGCCTTGTTGGCCCGGGCCACCATGGCCAGGGCGTTCCAGCGGATGATCGAGGTCAGGCGTTCTTCCATGGCCAGGTCGCCGGGAAACGCCGGCTGTTGCTCCAGGGCAATGCTGTTCTGGTACTGCGAATAAGGGTGCGCGCTGCGGCGCACGCCCAGGTGGCTGGCGTGCTCGTCCAGGCGCCGCAACAGGTATTCGCCGCGCTGGCTGCCGTCGCTGCGCACCACGGCTTCCAGGGCGTCCAGCCAGTCGCGGGTTTCGTGGTGATCGATGTCGCTGTCGGTCTTTAACGACCCTTCGCGGGTAAAGGAGGTCATGGCAAACACACTCGATTGAGGTTTATCAGGCATGAGCGGGCCCTGGCACGCCGGCGTCGGGTGTGCCTGGGGAGCGTTCATGGGGCTGTTGGGGTGAGCTGCGGCGGGTTACCAGCCGTCGATGCAGCCGCTCCATTCGCTGCCGGGCGAGCGGGCGTGCATCTGGTGGTAGCGGCCGCTGAAGAACAGCAAGGGCTTGCGCTGGGCGCCGATGCGCAGGTGCTCGATCTCGCCGATGTACAGCAGGTGGTCGCCTGCCGGGTGCACGTCGACGGTGCGCGCCACCAACTGCACCAGGCTGCCGTCGAGCAAGGGCGTGCCTTCGTGGTCGATGAAGGGCAGTTCGGCGCCCTGCTCCGGGCGGCCGCCGAAGTGGCCGCTGAGCCAGCGCTGGCTTTCGGCGAGGAAGTTGACGCCGTAGCGCACGCCCACGTCGACGAAGCGGTTGAAACTGGAGGCGTTGCGGATCGACACCAGGATCAGCGGTGGCTCAAGGGACACCGACATGAAGGCGTTGGCGGTCATGCCGGCGGGCTCGCCGTCGGCGTTGAAGGTGACCACGGTGACGCCCGTGGCGAACTGGCCCATCACTGAGCGCAGGAGTTTGGTGTCCATGGGACAGTCCTCGGTCAGGGGGCGATCAAACCAGCGGCGTGACGGTGTTTTCCACACCCAGCAGCGCCTTGCCATACAGCTCATTGCCCACCGCCGGCAACGCCACCGCGTGCCGCGCCGCGGTGTTGGAGTCGCGCCACCAGCGCTGCATCGGGCTGGCCTCGGAGAAGCTGCCGGCGCCGTGGGCCGAGAGCAGGATGTTGATGGCCTCGGTGATGTGCGTGTTGACCAGGCCGACATCGGCGCGGATGCGCGCGCGGGTCAGCGCGTCGAGCTTGATGCCCTGGCGCGCCGCGGCGTCCATCTCGTCGGCGGCGCGGAAGGCACGCAGGTGCGCGGTGTCGATTTTCAGCGCGGCCTCGGCGACCTGCACCTGGAACACCACCGAGTCGGGCTGTTTCTCGAACGAGGTGTAGGCGATGGCCCGCCGCGGTGCGTTGTCGATCACGTACTGCAGCGCGGCGCGGCCCAGGCCCAGTTGCGGGCCATTGAGGATCAACGCCGCGAACGGCACGAACAGGCCGCGGTAGGCGGCTTCGTCCTTGAACTCTGTAGCGTACTCGCCTTCGATGGCGCCGCCCATGTGCAGCAGGCGGTGGTTGGGCACGAACACCTCCTCGGCGACCACGCAGTTGCTGCCCGAGGCGCGCATGCCGGCGGTGAACCAGGTGTCTTCGATGCGGTAGTCGGCCTTGGGCATCAGCGCCAGGTACTGGCCGATCACCGCGCCATTGGCGTCGCGCTCCTCGGCACCCACCACGGCCCAGTCAGCGTGCAGGCTGCCCGACGAGGAGTACCACTTGCCGCTGACGATCAGCCCGCCCTCCACTCGCCGGGTGTTGGGCGAGGCGTTGAACACCCCGGCCACCCGCGCGTCGGGGTTGGCGCCGAACACTTCGTTCTGCGCCTGCTCGCAGAATAGCCCGGTGAACCAGGCGCAGACGTTGGTCAGCGCCACCACCCAGGCGGTGCCGCCGCAGGCTTCGCCCAGGGCGGCGGAGACCTCCATGTGCGCCCGCAGCGTGCCTTCGTGGCCGCCAAAGCGCTTGGGCACCATCAGCCGGAACAGGCCGGCGTCCTGGATGGCCTGGATATTTTCCTCGCAGGTGCGGCGGTTCTTTTCGTTTTCGACGGTGTTCTTGCGCAGCAACGGCTGCAGGGCACGGGCCCGTTCGACCAGCTCGGCCAGGGTGGGCTGGGCGGCGAATTCAGTGAAGGCGCGTGCGGTGTTCAGGTCTGCGTTCATACCAACCTCGGCTATCATAATGAACAAAAATGTCATTTATAACGTTCAGGTGCATGCAAGCCGCCCGGGGCAGTGGGCAGGCAATCATTCAACCAGGTGCAGGTGCGGTGCGGTCAGGTGCGGCGGTGCAGTTTGAAGACGCAGACGTGCCAGTTCGAACGGGCGCTGGGCGAGGTGGGATGCGGGCGTGACGCGGGGTGGGAAGGGATCAACATGCTCGTCTCCTATTATTTTTATGACGATATTGTCATTCCGACAATTGAGTTGAATGTAGGCCAGCCTTGAAGGCGGCGCAAGGGGTATTTTGAACAAATTTGTCATTCTGATAAGCGGCGCCTAGACTGTCATTCTGACGATCTGTCACTTGAACGAGGTTTTGCAGTGTCCAAGCCCGCGCCTGCCACCCCGGTGGTCGACCACCGCCCGCACGTTGCCCTGAAAAAACGCCAGCTGATGCGCGCCAAGCTGCTGGACGCGGCCATGCGCGTGTTCGCTGCCAGCGGCGCCAGCGCCCCGGTCATCGATGATGTGATCCGCGAAGCGGAGGTGTCGCGCGGCACCTTCTACAACTACTTCACCTCGCTGGACGAGGTGCTGGTGGCCATCGGGCAGGCGCTGAACAACCAGATGACCACCGACATCCTGCCGGTGTACGACGTACTCACCGAGCCGCGCCAGCGGGTGGCCACGGCGTTCCGGCTGTTCATGCTGCGCGCCCTGCTCGACCCGCTGTGGGCAGGTTTCGTGACCCGCGTGGATGCCTGGCAGCACACCTCGCTGGTGGCCGAGTACATGTCCCGCGACCTTGAGCACGGCCAGGCCAGCGGCGCCTTCCAGCTGCCGCGCATCGACGTCGCCACCGACTTCCTGATGGGCGCCTCGGCCCATGCCATCCAGGCCCTGCGCCAGGGGGTGGAGGCGCCGGATGCGTACATGGACGAGGCCGTGCGCATGGCCTTGCGCAGCCTGGGGTGCAGCGCCGAGGAGTGCGAGGCCGGCATGGTGTTCGCACGCGACTACCTCAAGGCCTGGGCCAACGGCGAAGTCACCGCCACCCGCCCCGCCTGGGCATTGGGCACCCCGTAGCAGCTGCCGAAGGCGGCGTCCGGCGGCGAACCTGCCCAACCGCGGCGCCTGCGGACGCGGCCTTTGGCCGCTGCTACATACTAGCGAGCTTTTATGGCTCCAACAGCTCGCTGGCAAGCCAGCTCTCACAAGGACTGTTGCTGCTATGGGGTTATACCGCCATTAACTTTTCCTTGCTGATGGGCAGGCTGCGGATGCGCTTGCCGGTGGCGTGGTACACGGCGTTGGCCACGGCCGCCAGGGTGTGGAAGCGCCGGCAACCCGTAGCAGCTGCCGAAGGCGGCGTCCGGCGGCGATTGTGGGAGCTGGCTTGCCAGCGAGCTTTTATGGCCCCAACAGCTCGCTGGCAAGCCAGCTCCCACAACGACTGTTGCTGCTACGGGGTTATACCGTCATTAACTTTTCCTTGCTGATGGGCAGGCTGCGGATGCGCTTGCCGGTGGCGTGGTACACGGCGTTGGCCACGGCCGCCAGGGTGTGGAAGCGCCGGCAACCCGTAGCAGCTGCCGAAGGCGGCGTCCGGCGGCGATTGTGGGAGCTGGCTTGCCAGCGAGCTTTTATGGCCCCAACAGCTCGCTGGCAAGCCAGCTCCCACAACGACTGTTGCTGCTACGGGGTTATACCGTCATTAACTTTTCCTTGCTGATGGGCAGGCTGCGGATGCGCTTGCCGGTGGCGTGGTACACGGCGTTGGCCACGGCGGCCGCCAGGCCGGTGACGCCGATCTCGCCGATGCCGCGCGCGCCGAACTCGCTGAGGTTCAGGTCGGGGAAATCCAGCAGGGTCACGTCGATGTCCGGCTGGTCGGCGTGCACCGGCACCACGTACTCGGCGTAGTTGTTGTTGGCCGGCAGGCCGGTGCGTGGGTCGAACTCGCCGGCTTCGAACAGGGCCATGCCGATGGCCATGACAATCGCCCCCTCCACCTGGTTGCGCGCCGCCAGCGGGTTGACCACCTTGCCGACGTCAATGGCACTGACCACCCGCGCCACCCGCAGGCGCGAGATGCCCGGGTCCCAGCGCACCTCGACGAAATGCGCGCCGAAGGAGCGAAAGGAAAACTCCCCCGACTTGGCGCCGCTGTGGAAGAAGCCCTCGGCCCGCGCCAGCCGCTGGCGGTCCAGCACCTGGGCGAAGCTGGCGCGCTGGTCGCCGTTGACCAGCTGCCCGCCGTCCACCTGCAAGTGCTCGGCATCGGCACCGGCGAACACCCCGCCCGGCGCCACGGCGTATTCACGCAGTTGCGTCAGGGCCTGGCGCGTGGCCCCCGCCAGTGCCGGCATCAGGCTGGCGGTCAGCCAGGAACCACCCGACAAGGCCCCGGGCGGCAACGCCGAACTGCCAAGCTCGACTTCAATGCGCTCCACCGGCAACCCGGTCAGCTGCGCCACGGTCTGCGCAGCCACGGTGTAGGTACCGGTACCAATGTCCTGCACGCCCGACTGCACCAGCGCGCTGCCGTCGGCACGCAGGATCACCCGCGCTTCGGTGGGCATCTGGAACGCCTCCCAGTTGCAGGCGCCCACGCCATAGCCAATGATTTCATCGCCTTCGCGCATGGAGCCAATTTCGCCATTGCGCCGTTCCCAACCAAAACGCTGCGCCGCCTGCGCCAGCGCTTCGGGCAGGTGGTTGCCGGAGAACGGCAGGTTCAGCGCTTCATCACGGGTGGCCAGGTTCAGCTTGCGGAACGCCACCGGGTCCATGCCCTGCAGCAAGGCCATCTCGTCAATCGCCGACTCCAGGGCAAACAACCCAGGGGCGGCGCCCGGCGCGCGCATGGAGGTCGGCGTGCCGCGGTTCAGCGGGCTGTGCTTGTGCGACACCAGCACGTTGGGGCACGAGTACAAGCTGCTGGTGACGCCACCGCAGGCCTCGGTGTAGGCGTCCAGGGTGGAGGTGCTGTTGACCGACTCATGCCGGATCGACAGCAGCTTGCCGCTGGCATCGGTGGCCAGGCGAATACGCTGCTGCGTCTCGGGCCGGTGGCCCACGGTGGTGAACATCTGCGCGCGCGGCAGCATCAGTTGCACCGGCCGCTGGGTGGCCTTGGCGGCCATGCAGGCGGCCACCGAATGCGGCCACGGCCACAGCTTGCCGCCGAACCCCGAGCCTATGAACGGCGCGCGCACCTCGACCTTGTCCGGCGGCAGGTCGAAGACGTTGGCGAGCATGTTGCGGTGGTTGACCACACCCTGGGTGGCCTCGTAGACGTACAGCCGGCCGTCTTGCCACCAGGCGGTGGTGGCGTGCATTTCCATCGGGTTGTGCACCTCCACCGGCGTGGTGTAGGTCTGGTCCAGCTGGTGCGCCGCGCCCTCGTAGCCAGCCTGGGGATCGCCACGGCTGTGGCCGCGGCCGCCGTCCGTGGCACCATGCAGGCGCAAGGCGTCGGCCAGGGTCCTGGTCGGCTCGCTCTGTTCGTAGTCGACCTTCACCTGGTAGGCCGCAGCGCGCGCATGTTCGAAGGTGTCGGCCACCACCAGCGCCACGAACTGGCCCGGGTAGTACACGCCGTCGTCCTCGAACGGCAGCCGGTGCTCGTCGGCCTTGCTGGCGGTCAGCACGTCCTTGAGCGGCGTGTTGGGCGTGCGGTGCAACGGCCCGACGTTGCCGTGGTGCAGCACACTGACCACGCCGGGCATAGCCCTGGCCCGGGCGTCGTCGATGGCCCGCACGCGGCCGCTGGCAATGCTGCTGTACACGCCATAGGCGAACAGCAGGCCGGGCATGGGGTGGTCGGCGGCGTAGCGCGCCGCGCCAGTGACTTTCTGGCGGCCGTCCACGCGGGGCGTGGGGGTGCCGATAATGCTCTGGTTCATGGGCAGCTCCTAGGCGGTCAGGTCTCGCAGGTTGCGGATGATGGCCTGCTGCCCCAGCGGGATCTTGAAGGCGTTGTGTTCATAGGCGTGGGCGTCCTTCATGGCGAGTTGCGCCACGCGGGTGAAGCTCTCCAGCGTTGCCGGCTGCCCCACCAGCGCCTGCTCGGCTTCACGCGCGCGCCAGGGCTTGGTGCCCACCCCGCCCAGGGCTATGCGCGCCTGGGTGATGCGCGGGCCATCGAGCACCAGCACCACCGCGCTGGACGCCAGGGCGAACTGGTACGAGGTACGGTCGCGCAGCTTCAGGTAGCCCGAGCGGCTGTTGGCCAGGGGCGCGTCCAGGGTCAGGTGGGTGATCAGCTCGTGGGGCTGCAACGCGTGTTCCTGCCAGGGCGTATCACCGGGCAGCAGGTGGAAGTCGGCAAAGTCGATCTCCCGCGAGCCGGCTGCACCCTGCACGGTGACACGCGCGCCAATGGCCGCCACCGCCACGCACATGTCCGAGGGGTGGCTGGCAATGCAGTGCTCGCTGGTGCCCAGCACCGCGTGCACGCTGCGGTTCAGCCCGCCGATGGCCGCGCAGCCGCTGCCCGGCTCGCGCTTGTTGCAGGGTGAAACGCCGTCGCGGAAGTAATTGCAGCGCACCCGCTGCATGATGTTGCCGGCGGTGGTGGCCTTGTTGCGCAATTGGGTGGAGGCCCCGGCCAGCAGCGCTTGGGACAGCACCGGGTAGTGCAGGCGCACCCAGGGGTGCCGCGCCAGGTCGGTGTTGCTGACCAGCGCGCCAACCCGCAGGCGGCCGTCGGGCAAAGGCTCGATCTGCTTGAGCGCCAGGCGGTTGATATCGACCAACTGGTCGGGCTGCATCACGTCCAGCTTCACCAGGTCGAGCAAGCTGGTGCCACCGGCCAGGTACAGGCGCTGGCCGGTGCCGGACGCGGTGCGTACGGCGTTGGCGGCCGAGTCGGCACGCGAATAGTCGAAGGTACGCATCAGACCGCCCTCCCCATCTTCGCCCGCGCCGCCTGCACGGCCGCGAGGATGTTCTTGTAGGCGCCGCAGCGGCAGATATTGCCACTCATGGCCTCGCGCACGCTGGCGTCATCGGCGGGTACGTTCGGGTCGTTGAGAATGGCCACCGCGCTCATGATCTGCCCCGAGGTGCAGTAGCCGCACTGGTAGGCGTCGTGCTCCCAGAACGCCTGCTGCACCGGGTGCAGCGCGCCGTCCTTGGCCAGCCCTTCGATGGTGGTGATGCTCTCGCCGTCGTGCTGCACGGCAATGGACAGGCACGAATTGATCGCCACGCCATTCACCAGCAAGGTGCAGGCGCCACATTGGCCGTGGTCGCAGCCCTTCTTGCTGCCGGTCAGTTGCAGGCGGTCGCGCAGCACGTCCAGCAGGATGGCGTTGGCCGGCACGTTGAGGCTGTGCCACTGGCCATTCACCTGCAACTTGATGCGCTGCTCGCCAGCGGCGGGCGCGTCCGGGTCGTTGACCTCGGCCGCCGGCGCCACGCCATGGGCCAGCGCTGGCGGTATCCAGTGGGACACGGTGGCGGCGGCGATGCCCGAGGCACCGAACTTGAGGAAATTGCGCCGCGACGCCTGGGGCGCCGCCGCATCATGGGCATCGGCCGGTGGCCTGTTCTTCTGGTCAGTCATCAGGTTCACCCTCACGTGGGTTGCATCACATTGCAGCTGACTACTGAAGGGCCACCGGGTTCGATCCAGTGGCCCAGCGGTGCTTCAGAGCTCCTGGCGGGTCGGCCGGAAGAGGATTTCGTTGATGTCGACCTCCGGCGGCTGGCTGATGGCGAACGCCACGGCGCGGGCGAACGACTCTGCAGGAATCGCGTACTCGTTGTAGAAGTTCTGGATGTGCCCGGCGATATCGGCCTCGGTGATGCTGGCCGGCAGGTCGGTGTCAATCGCGCCCGGGGAGATCACCGTGGTGCGGATGTCGTAGGGCTTGACCTCTTGGCGCAGGCCCTCGGAGATCATCAGCACGGCGCTCTTGGTCGCCGCGTACACGGCGCTGCCCGGGCGCACCTTGTGGCCGGCCACCGAGGAGACGTTGATGATCTGCCCGGCTTTCTGCTGGATCATGTGCGGCAAGGCGGCGGCAATGCCGTGCAGCACGCCCTTGATGTTGACGTCGATGGTCTGGTGCCAGTCCTCGATTTTCAGGCGCTCGAGCGGCGAGTGGGGCATGATCCCGGCGTTGTTGATCATCACGTCGATGCGGCCGAAGGCGCTCACGGCCTGGTCCACCAGGGCCTTCACGGCCACGGCGTCGGTGACGTCGGTGGCCACGGCCAGGGCTTCTGCGCCGCTGGCGCGCAGCGCCTGGGCCACGGCTTCGATACGCTCCAGGCGGCGCGCTGCCAGCACCACCCGCGCGCCCTGGGCGGCCAGGTGGCGTGCGGTGGCTTCGCCCAGGCCGCTGCTGGCGCCGGTGATGACCACGACCTTGGCGGAGATGTTATTGCTCATGGAGTTGCCTCTGCGTGAGTGACGGTAGGATGGTCATCAGCATAGGTTGATGGTAAAACCTCAACAATCCGTGCCATTGCGCACGATGTAATGAGGATTTTTCATCAATGCAACGCGCCGGCCTGTCCGAACTCAACGCCTTCGCGGCGATCGCCGAATTGAAGAGCTTCCGCGCCGCCGCCGCCAGGCTGGGCGTGTCGCCCTCGGCGCTGAGCCACACCATGCGCAACCTGGAAGCACGCCTGGGCCTGCGCCTGCTGAACCGCACCACCCGCTCGGTGGCGCTGACCGAGGTGGGCGAGCGCCTGCTGCGGCGGATCATGCCGGCGCTGGCCGACCTGGATGAAGCGGTGACCGAAGTGGTGTCGACCAGCAACCGCCCTTCGGGCTCGGTGCGCATCAGCGCCGCCGAAGCCGGCGCGCGCCCGATCATCCGCGAGGTGCTGCCCGCGTTCCTGGCCACCTACCCGGACATCCACGTCGAGTTCGTCATCGACACCCGCTTCGTCGACATCGTCGCCGATGGCTTCGACGCCGGCATCCGCGTGCACGAGGACATCCCCCTGGACATGGTCGCGGTGCCCTTCGGCGAGCCCCTGCGCTTCGCCGCCGTGGCCTCGCCCGCCTACGTGGCGCAGTACGGCACGCCACGCGCGCCCCACGACCTCAAGCAGCACCGCTGCATTCGCTACCGCTTCGCCAGCGGCGCGATGTACCACTGGGGCATGGAGCGCGGCGGCGAGGTGGCGGTCATCGACGTGGACGGGCCGATGACCCTGGGCAACACCAACCTGATGGTGGACGCCGCCCTGGCCGGCATCGGCGTGGCCTGGATACCCCACTACCACGTCGAGGCCCACGTGCAGGCCGGGCGGCTGCTGCACCTGCTGCCCGAATGGAGCCCGACGCTGCCGGGGCTGTGTTTCTATTACCCGGCCAACCGCCACCCGCCGATTGCCCTGAGGCTGTTCATGGACGCGGTGCGCGAGTGGGAGCATCGGCGCCGGCTCGACTCACGCTGAAAACGACCCCCGCGCGCCGCCCATGTCGTTCCCTGAAAGCCTCGTGGCGCAACTGAAACAGCCCGCCGCTTGCACCCGGTTTAAGCTAGCGCCCCAGGAACGCCTGACAAAACAATAACATGCAAAGCGGCGTGGCCCAGGATTGGCGCTGTCGAGCTTCACCTGCCTCTTCGTGTCACTGCCCTTCTCTGCCCCCTAAAACCCTCGAACAAGAGCAGAGTATGACGAGCCTGAACGATCAAAGCGGCGGCCAGCTGTCCAACGGCTTCAAACCGCGCCACGTAACCATGCTGTCCATTGCCGGGATCATTGGCGCGGGGCTGTTCGTCGGCTCCGGCCATGCGATTGCCGCCGCCGGCCCCGCCGTCATCCTCGCCTACCTCGCCGCCGGCACCCTGGTGGTGCTGGTGATGCGCATGCTTGGCGAGATGGCCGTCGCCAACCCCGACACCGGTTCCTTTTCCACCTACGCCGAAAAAGCCATCGGCCCCTGGGCCGGCTTCACCATCGGCTGGCTGTACTGGTGGTTCTGGGTGCTGGTGGTGCCCATCGAGGCGCTGGCCGCCGGGCACATCCTCAACCAGTGGTTTCCCTGGTGCGACACCTGGATCTACGCCCTGGCGTCGGTGGTGCTGCTGAGCATCACCAACCTGTTCGGCGTCGACAAATACGGCGAGTTCGAGTTCTGGTTCGCCCTGCTCAAGGTCACCGCCATCATCGGCTTCATCGGCTTCGGCGCCGCCGCCCTGCTGGGCTGGCTGCCGCTGCATGAAGGCCCCGGCATCGTCAGCCTGATGCGCGAGCACGGCGGCTTCGCCCCCAACGGCCTGACCGCGGTGGTCGGTGCGTTCATCACTATCATGTTCAGCTTCATCGGCACCGAGTCGGTGACCATCGCCGCCGCCGAGTCGGGCGAGCCGTCGCGCAACATCGCCAAGGCCACCCGCTCGGTGATCTGGCGCATCGGCGTGTTCTACCTGCTGTCGATCATGGTGGTGATTTCCGTGGTGCCCTGGAGCGACCCGGCGCTGGCCAGCGTCGGCTCCTACCAGCGCGCCCTGGAGCTGCTGCAGGTGCCCCACGCCAAGCTGATCGTCGACCTGGTGGTGCTGGTGGCCGTGACCAGCTGCATGAACTCTTCGATCTACATCGCCTCGCGCATGCTCTACTCCCTGGCCCGCCGCGGCGATGCGCCCGCAGCGGCGGCCAAGACCTCAGGCAACGGCGTGCCGCGCCGCGCCGTGCTGGGCACCGCCGCCGTCGGCGCCTTCATCGCCGCCCTCAACCATTTCGCCCCCGCCAGCCTGTTCGACTTCCTGCTGTCCAGTTCGGGCGCCGTGGCGCTGCTGGTGTACCTGGCGATCGCCGTGTCGCAGCTGCGCATGCGCCGCACCCAGGGCGACGCCCTGACGTTCAAGATGTGGCTGTTTCCCTGGGCTACTTACGGGGTGATCCTGTTCATCCTGGCGGCGATCGCCGTGCTGCTGTTCACCCCCGACCACCGGGCCGAGGCCACCAGCACGCTGATCCTGGCGCTGGCGGTGTCGTTCGTGGGCATCATCACCTGCCGGCGGCGCACGGCCACGGCGGGCGCGGCGGTGAAAGCGCCGGCCTGAGTTCCACGCCGCCCCGGTGGCTGCGCACGCCATGTATCGGTTTGTATCTGGCGCCGCCAGCGATACGCAGTGCTACCGGGGCGGCCAATGGCGACACATCGGCAACACATCAAGCGGGCCCAATGGCCACGTCGACACCGTTCGACCCCACGCCCACTTGATAGGACATCCGCCATGCCCACTGCCGCCAACCATAGCCTCCTCGCCCTCGCCCTGCTCATGGGCCTGGCCGGCCCTGCTGCCGCCGACACCGCCGCGGACGCGATCCGCCCGTACCACGTGCACGTGGACGAGCAACAACTCACCGACCTGCGCCAACGCCTCGCCGCCACCCGCTGGCCAGACAAGGAAACCGTCGCTGACACCTCCCAGGGCGTGCAACTGGCCCAGGTGCAGGCGCTGGTGAAGTACTGGGGCGACGGCTATGACTGGCGCAAGGCCGAGGCCCGCCTCAATGCGCTGCCCGAGTTCATCACCACCATCGATGGCGTCGACATCCAGTTCATCCACGTGCGTTCGCGCAACCCCCATGCCATGCCGCTGATTCTCACCCACGGCTGGCCGGGCTCGCAGTTCGAGTTCCTCAACGCCATCGGCCCGCTGACCGACCCGGTGGCCTACGGCGGCCGCGTGGAGGACTCGTTCGACGTGGTGATCCCGTCCATTCCCGGCTACGGTTTTTCCGGCAAGCCCACTGAACTGGGCTGGGGCCCCGAGCGCGTGGCCAAGGCCTGGGACGTGCTGATGAAACGCCTGGGCTATAGCCATTACGTATCCCAGGGCGGCGACCACGGCTCGGTGATTTCCGACGCCCTGGGCCGCCTGGCGCCGCCCGGGCTGCTGGGCATCCACCTGAACATGCCGGCCACGGTGCCACCGGAGCTGGTCAAGCCAATCAACAGCGGCGACGCCCCGCCCGCCAGCCTGGGCGGCGCCGAGCGCGACGCCTACGACGCACTGAGCACCTTCTTCGGCCGCAATGCCGCCTACGGCGCCCTGATGGTCACCCGGCCGCAGACCATCGGCTACCTGCTGTCGGACTCGCCGGCCGGCACTGCGGCGTGGATGTACGAGAAGTTCGCGGCCTGGAGCGACAGCGACGGCCACCCCGAGCGCGTGCTGAGCCGTGACGAGATGCTCGATGACATCAGCCTGTACTGGCTGACCAACACCGGCGCCTCGGCCTCGCGCTTCTATTGGGAGAACAACAATAACAACTTCAGCGCCGCGGCGCAGAAGACCGCCGACATCAAGGTGCCGGTAGCGATCAGCGTGTTCCCCCACGAAATCTACCGCGCGCCCAAGCGCTGGGCGCAGCGCGCCTACCCATCGCTGAGCTACTTCCACGAAGTGGCCAAGGGCGGCCACTTCGCCGCCTGGGAGCAGCCGCAGCTGTTCAGCGAGGAACTGCGCGAAGCGTTCCGCCCGCTGCGCAAATAATGGCCGCCCGTAGCAGCTGCCGCCAGGCGGCGTCTGCTTCACGCGGTGCATCAGCTGTACCGCAGCGGCCGTGACGCGGCCTATGGCCGCTGCTACGGAAGATTGGCGTAGCAGCAACTGTCTTGAAATGGCGTCGTCTGCATCGCGACTAAAGTCGGCTCCCACACTATTCGTGGTAGGAGCCGGCCTTGGCCGCGATGCAGGCGACGCGGTCTATGGAGTATCCGCATTCGCGTAGCAGTTGCCGCCAGGCGGCGTCTGCTTCACGCGGAGAGCCAGGCGCACCGCAGCGCCCGTGACGCGGCCTGGGGCGTGGTTTCAGTGCAGGCCAGCCTTGCGCAGTTCCGCCACGTCCGCGGCCTTGAGGCCATAGTCGGCACCACCGAACTGCTTGCCCACGTAGTTGGCCAAGGTCGCGATCTGCTCGTCCGTCAATGAACGACCAAACGCCGGCATCACCACCTTGTCGTTGCCCATGTCACGCTGCACACCCTGCAGCATCACCAGCACCAGGTTGTTGGCGTTGTCGGCGCCCACCACACTGTTCTTGTACAGCGACGGGTAGTAGCCCTTGCCGATGCCGCCACCCGACCACTGGTGGCAGCTGGCGCAGTTGCCGCTGTACAGGTTGGCGCCTTCAGCCTTGATCGGCGCACCACGCACCGCGGCCAGCGAGGCGATCGGGGTGCCCTGCTCGCTGCGCGCCTTGTCGATGTCGTTGGCTTGGGCCGGCACGCTGCGCAGGTAGGTGACCATGGCCTTGAGGTCGGCCTCGCTCAGGTGGCGGGTGCTCTTCTCGATCACTTCGGCCATGGGGCCACCGGCTTGGGCACGGCCCGGCACGTTGCCGGTGCCCAGGTAGCGGATGATCTCGTCATCGCTCCAGCTGCCGATGCCGTCCTGCTTGTGGCTGCTGATGTTGAAGGCCTTCCAGCCGGCAAGGTCGGCGCCGGCAAATTTCTTCGAGTCCTTGAGGCCCATGGTGATGTCGCGCGGGGTGTGGCACTGGCCGCAGTGGCCCAGGGCGTCGACCAGGTAGGCGCCGCGGTTCCACGCCTCGCTCTGCTGGGGCTGCGGCTTGAAGCGGCCTTCCTTGAAGTTGATGAGGTTCCAGAACATCAGCGACCAGCGCTGGTTGAACGGGAACGGCATCTGGTTCTCCGGCACCACGTTGTGCACAGGCGGCGTGCTCATCAGGTAAGCCTTGATGGCCAGCACATCGTCGTCGGTCAGCGCGGTGTAGTCGGTGTAGGGGAACGCCGGGTACAGGTTCTCGCCGTCCTTGCCCTTGCCTTCGTGCACGGCGCGCAGGAACTGGGCGTCGGTCCAGTTGCCGATACCGGTGTCCTTGTCCGGGGTGATGTTGGGCGAGAACAACGTGCCCATGGGCGTCTTGAACGGCGTGCCGCCGGCGAACGGCTGGCCGCCCGCGGTGGTGTGGCAGGCCTCGCAGTCGGCGGCGCGGGTCAGGTACTCGCCCTTCTTGATCAGCGCGTCGTCGGCGTTGGCGCCCAGGCTTGCCAGGGACAATGCGGCGACCAGCAAGGTGATGCAGTGTTTAGTGGCTTTCATCACAGGGCTCCTCAGGCGCGCACTTCGGCAAGCAGCTTGTCGCCCAGGCGCACGGCCAGCGCCACCAGGGTCAGGGTGCAGTTGACGTTGCCGGCGCTGGCCATCACGCCGCTGGAGGCGATGAACAGGTTGGGATGGTCATGGCTGCGCAGGTCGGCGTCCACCACCGAGTCCTTGGGGTCGTTGCCCATGATCAAGGTGCCCATGATGTGGTTGTTGTTGAAGTAGGTGTCGAAGTAAGTCACGTCGGTGCCGCCGAATAGCTCGGCGATCTTGGCGAAGTGCTCGCGGCAGACCACGGCGGCCTTGTCCACGTACTCGTCGACGAAGTAATGCACCTCGGGCTTGGGGATACCCAGGGCGTCGGTTTCGGTGTCGCTGGGGCGGATGCGGTTGGCCGGGTTGGGCAGGATGTCGAAGAAGCTGTTGACCATCATCCAGCGCGACGCCACGTCGCGAATCTGCTCGTTCAGCTCGTCACCCACCAGGCCCTTGCCCACCAGGTATTCGGCCACCGGGCGTACGGGCGAGTAGTTGCCGACGTTGATCTTCATCGACGAGCGCTCGTTGCGGAAATCACCGTCGCGCAGGTTGTTGATGCACGACAGGCGCATGGGCCCGCGACCCGGCCACAACGGTTCGTTGGCCAGGAAGCGCACGCTGGTACCTGGGTGGTCCATCAGGTTGCGGCCCACCTGGTCGGAGCTGTTGCCTATGCCGTTGGGGTTTTTCTCGCTTTTGCTGATCAGCATCAGCTTGGGCGTTTCAATGGCGTTGGCGGCCAGCACGAAATGCTTGCCGGTGACGCGCACGCTGGTCTTGTCCGGGTTGTAGTAATGCACGGCGACGATGCGGTTGTTGTCATCGTGCTCGATGCGGTAGACCACGGCGTTGACGATCAGCTTGGCCCCCGCCGCTTCCGCGCGGCGCAAGGCAGTGCCGCCGTCGTACTGGGCCTCGATCGGGCAGATCGGCATGCAGTTGCTGTTGCCGCAGCAGGCCGGGCGGTCCTCGAAGGCCACGCTGTTGCGGCCGGCCGGTTCCAGCACGGCTTCGTAGCCGGCGGGCGCCACCACGTCCTTGAAGCGCTGGTCCAGGTAGGACATTTTCAGCGGCGGCAACGGGTAGGGCTTGCTGCGTGGCGAGCCCAGGTCTTCGGCCGGGCCGGACACGCCCAGCTCCTGCTCGGCTTCGCAGTAGAACGGCTCCAGTTGGTCGTAGCTGATGGCCCAGTCGCGGCCCACGCCGTACTTGGTTTTCATGCGGAAATCATTGGGCAACAGCCGCCAGGCCTGGGCCGACCAGTGCCAGGTGGTGCCACCGGCGACGCGCAGGTAACCGGCCTTGTAGGGGGTGGGGCCTTTCTGGATGAAGTAGCCGTTGTCCTCGGGCGAGTACTGCGGGTGCGGGGCGTGCTCGGTGGGTTTGTACGGGCTTTGCAGGTCGCCCTTGAAAGCGGAGTTGCGGTAGCTCTCGACGATTTCCCAGCGCTGGATACGCGGGCCGGCTTCGAGCATCAGCACGTCGATGCCGGCGTTGGCGAGTTTGCGGGCGATCTGGCAGGCGGCAATGCCCGAACCGACGATCACCACGTCAGCGGAAGTAGGTGTGGTCATAATGGCTCTCGGGTCAGTTGGCAGGCAGCGGGTACGGCTTGGCTTCCCAATACCCCGGCGCACCGCGGGCATAGGTGGGCAGCACCACCATGTCTTTGATCGGCGGGTACATCAGCGCCTGTTCATAGGCATACGCCTGGTTGCCAACCACCCCGAGGTACCACGCCCGTGTAATCAAGGCCGGCACGAGGGCCAGTTCCTTGTGCTGGGCGGTGATATCGGCGGTGAGGTTGCGGGTGGACTGCTCGCGCGCATCCAGCCACTGCTTGAAGGGGGCCAGCAGTTGGGTGAAGTCGGGGTTGCCCTGGCTCAAGGCCGCGAACAACACCCGGCCGAGCGCCGGGTCCAGCACCTGCTGGCCACACAGCGGCTGGGAGATCGCCATGAACAGGGCGAAGTCATCCTGCGCCAGGGTGTCGGCCAGCACGCGGCCCAGCGGTGAAAGGCTGAAGGCAGCCGAGGCCGCCATGGCCACGGCACCCGCCCTCAGCACGGCACGCCGGCTGAATACATCGGAGTCTGATAAGGAGGTCATGTTTTTTTTCTCAGGCACACGGCAAGGTGAATCTAGTTCTTCTGGGGAGACTGGTCAGGTAGCCCACGGGAAATGCCCGCATTGTTTAGGTAACTACCTGGTTCGTCTAACGCGTAACGGGTATCCAGCCATGCGTTTTGTTTATGCCGTGAAACAATCCCTGCTTAAAGATTCATGCTATGCCGCTGGGTTTGCGCATTCGATTTCACGGTCGGCTAGCGGCACACCCAGCCACGCTCGATGGCCGGCGCGAACAGGCGCCGGTACAGCGCTTCCAGGCCATCGAGCAACCGCCGTTGCAGCGTGGCCGCGTGCAGCACCGCCACCACCAGCCAGTAGCAGGCCACCGCCACCACCAGCGAGCCGGCGATGTCGAAGGGGAAATGCACGCCCAGGTAGATACGCGCCAGCCCTACCAGCGCGCCCAGCGCCAGTAGCAGCCCGCCCAAGGCCTTGCGCCAGGTACACAGCCCCAGGCCCACGGCGAAGAACACCACCGCGTGGTCGCTGGGGAAAGAGGTCTCGGCGGCGTGCGCCAGGTAGGTGTGGCCCAGGGGGATCATGAACGGCCGCGGGTGCATGAAGCACAGGCCGATCAGCACATTGCAACACAGCGCCAGGCCGGCGGTCTGCGCCGCCATCAGCACCGCCGCGCGGCAGGCGCGCGAGCCCCACAACCACAGCGCCAGCAGCAACAGCGCTACCCCACCGATCAACCACTGGGCGACGGCCGTGGCCAGGAACAGCATGATGTGCGGAGGGTGTTCGCCGGCATTGAGCCACATGAACAGCGTGCGGTTGAAGGCTTCCATCGGTACGGCTCCAGCGAAGACGAATGAGATAACACTTCGCCAGCATGCGCACTGGGCGGTCAAAAGCAGGTGAAAGGCTGGTCAACAAACCCGTAGCAGCGGCCCCAGGGCCGCGTCACGGACGCGGCGGTAAACCTGGCTCACCGCGTGAAGCAGACGCCGCCTGGCGGCAGCTGCTACGCCGATCTCCGTTGGGACCATAAAAGCTCGCTGGCAAGCCAGCTCCCACAAGACAGTTGCTGCTACGCCGATCTCCCGTAGCAGCTGCCGCAGGCGGCGTCAGTGCCTGTTCAACTGAAGACGATGCGCGCCACCAGGCCGTGGGGCACGCGGTTGAACAGGGTCAGGGTGCCGTTGTGCGCCTGCACGATGTCGTTGACGATTGAAAGGCCCAGGCCAACGCTGCCGGGGCGGTCGCCGCGCGAGGGGTCGAGGCGGAAGAAGGGTTCGATGACGTCCTTGAGCCGCTCCGGGGCAATGCCCGGGCCGTTGTCGGCGACCTCGACGGTGATCACCCCGCCCACCACCGTGGCACTGACGGCCACCTGAGTGGCGAAGCCCAAGGCATTGTCGATGAGGTTGCACATCACCCGCTGGATGGCGTCCGGACGGCATTGAAAACGCAGCTGCAGCGGGCCGTCGTAGGCAATGTGCGCGCCGGCGTCCTCGTAGTCGTCGCACAGCGTGGACAGCAGCGCGCCCAGGTCCAGCCACTCCTTTTTCTCGGCATGCGAGCTGCTGCTCAGGTACGCCAGTGCCGAGGAGACCATGGTTTGCAGCAGGCTGATGTCGCGGATCAGCTTGTCCCGGGAGATCTCCTTGCGGTCGGTTTCCAGTTGCAGGCGCATGCGCGTCAGCGGCGTGCGCAAGTCGTGGCTGACCGCCGCGAGCATGCGCGTGCGGCCCTCGATGGACGCGGTGATGCGCTGCTGCATCAGGTTGAAGGCATGGGCAGCGCGGCGAATCTCCAGCGGCCCTTCCTCGACAATGGGCGCCACCACGATGTCGCGGCCGAAAGCCTCGGCCTGGTCGGACAAGCGCCGCAGCGGGCGCACCACGCGCCACGCGGCCCAGGCCGACAGCGCGGTCACGCCCACGCACAGAAACAGCAAGGCACCGAAGAACGGAAAGGAAAACCGCGGTGGCTCGCGCTCGATGCGCATGGTGCGCACCTCCAGGGTCTGCTCGCCCAGGGGCACCAGGATCTGGATATTGGCCTGGTCGGCGTCGGGGTTGCAGGCGTGGGCGCTCACCGGTTGCCCAGGCCCCAGTTCGTCGCGCAGGGCCTTTTGCAGGTCGCGGGAATTGAGGTTGGTGTCCGGGCACGGGGTAATCGACGGCTGCAGGGTCATCTTCAGGCCCAGGGCCTGGGCCGAGGCCTGCACGTACTGGCGCTGTTCGGGCGGGGTGGCGCGCAACATCTGCACCAGGTTCGACACCCGGTAGGTGGTCTGCCAGGGCCAGGGCGGGCTTGGCGGCCCGCCGGGCAGAAACAGCAGGCCCAGGAAGACCAGGAAGGTGACCACGGACGAGCCGGTCACGATCGCCAGGATCTGGCCACGGATGGTGCCGAAATGGCGCAGTATCATGAGTCCGTCATGGAAGGCTGGTTCAAGGGGCGGCTACCGTGATGGGGGTGGTTTAACGTCGGTAGGTGGAGTGTGCGCCACCCTGGCGGTGCCGCGCACCGCCATTGCATGTCAGGGTGGATACGTTGCGTGATGAACAGCACTGCACCTGTAAGTTCTGACAGTATCGCCGCCTGGGTAACCGGCATATCGTCCGGTTTTTCCCCGGACGAGTGCACAATCATGTCGATTAATCATAGCAACCTTGCTCACCCGGGCGAACTGGACGTTGCGTTTGGTAACAATGGCAGAAGCGTGCTGCCGGCCTTCGCTGACCTGGACAGGATGACAGGTGGCCTGTGCTTGGCGGCCGGTGAACATTTTTTTGTGGCCGCGCATGCCAGCGAACGACTCATCGCCAAATACGCCCTGTGCAAGTTCCGGCCCGACGGGGCATTGGAAACTTCCTTTGGCGGAAACAGCGGCTTTATCCTGGGGGAATATCCCTCTGAGAGAAACGCCCAAGGCGAAGCGGTACGCACTCAAGCCCATGGCGGTCAGGAAAAAATTGTGTTGGTGGGTAGCGCCTTTCCTCCGCAAGTGGAGTTTGGCGTGCCCGTTACACTCTGGGTCAGCCGTTTCAGCGCCGATGGCCTCCTCGACCCCGGGTTCGCCGACCAGGGGCATCGACGCCTCGATGTCGCGGGCCATGCCTATACCCAGGGCTCCGCTGCGCTCTTCTGTGACGACCAATACACTTATGTCAGTGCCACTTTCCAATCGTTGACGCAGGCGGCCTCGTTTGTCAGCCGGCTGTTCCGCCTTGACCTCGACGGCAACCTGGACCCTGCTTTCAACGGCACCGGCTTTGCCCACATCCAGCACTCCGGTTCCCCCACGCGCATTAGTGCCATGGCCGTACTCCCCCGCGCACGGATCTTGCTGGCGGGAAGTGCCAGCATGGCGAATGGGGAACACGGCCTGTTTGCAAGCCTGAACAACGACGGTACACCGGACCGCTCCTTCGGTGACGGCGGCTATGCGGCGTTCCAGGCAATAGGCCTGCACACAGAACTGCATGGGTTGGTCATTACCCCGGACGGCAAGCCCTTGGCCGTGGGCCGTACGCGGTCAGAGAACTCGACGAGCGATAATCTGGGCCTGGTGTACCGGCTTAGCCAAGAGGGCCAGCCAGATATCGGCTTCAACCAGGGAAACCCAGTCCTCACCAGCCTGGGCCATACCGTACCGGGTGGTCGTTGGCTGGCGGCGATCCTCGACTCCTCCAGTTTGCTGGTGACGTTGGGCGCGGCGCCTAACGTTCATGGTCGAGAGTCGTTCGTGCTCGGACGCTATTCCATTGATGGAGCCCTGGACCCGAGCTTCGGTGTGGAGGGCCTTGCCTACGTGGACCAGGACGATATAAGCACCATCGCGCCTTATTCGCTCATCCAGCAAGCTGCGTCACGACGCCTGGTCGTTGGGTTGAACTACTTGAGCCCCCAGGGCTTCACCGGCCATGTGGTTGGCGTGCACGGCATGAGTGGTGCGGACCTGCATACCAGGTAGTCAATCATGCCGCCGTCCGTGGCGGGGTGGCGATGGCTGCAAACCGCCCCACCACAGGCTACGCTACACCCGTGCCCCTGCCAGAAAGGAAAACCACATGCCAAGCACCTCTATCGCCCTGAAAACGGCGCTCCCCGCACTCGCGTTGTTGCTGGCAGCCTGCGCCGCACCGCCGCCACCGCCCGGCCCGGACTTTTCGGTGGTGCGCTTCAGCCACGACAACCCCGACGAAATCGTCGGGCAGAAACTCGATGGCAAGAACACCGAGGACGGCAAGTCGTTCAAGGTGAAGGCCGGCTCCCACGACCTGGTCGTGGTGGTGCAGCGCCAGGACACCAACGGCAAGATGCAGTACTGCTTCGCGACCTTGCAGTACGCCAACTTCAAGGATGACGAGGTCTACAACATTCACGAGGACCGCCTGGGCCGCAAGGTGTTCCTCCAGCTTCGCCGCCACACCGAGGTGCTGGCGACGAACGAAGGGCCGTTGAACTGCTCACCCGGTAGCTGATGCCCCACAGGGCTCAGCGCATGTCGGCGTACGGCGAGATCGGCTCCACCGGCAGCGGCAGGTTGCCCTGCCAGGGATCGAAGCTGTAGCGCAGGTACAACAACGCACGGCTGGGGGCATAGCCCTCGCTGTGCTGCCAGGTGATGCCGCCACCCAGCACCAGGTTGTCCGACAGGCGCCGCTCCAGCAGGCCCTGCACGCGGAAGTTGACGCCGTTGCTGCTACTGCCGGCCTTGGTCAGCGTCGGGTCATCCACCAGGGTATGGCCCGACTGCGCCAACAGGTTCTCCAGGTCGCTGGCGCTGCTGGCCTTGGGGTACAGGTCGCTGCTGTCGATCTTGGCGAACGACCAGCCCACCGAACTTTCCAGGAACGCCGACCAGTTGGCGTCGCGCCAGGCGAAGTTCACCGGCACGCTCACCGAATAGTACTGCTGCGGGCTGTAGTAGCCGCCCTGCCCCAGCGTCGACTCGCTCAGGTCCTTGTCGTAACCCATGTACATCAGGGTCAGGCCGGTGCGCACGCGCTCGTCGGCGCGCTCCACCAGGCGGTAGTAGTAGCCGCCCATGGCGCTGCGGCGCTGGTTGTTCTCGACGTTCTCGCCCACCAGCCAATGGCTGCTCAGGCTCGCCCACACGCCGTCCTTGCCGCCTTCGTCGTGGCTCAGGCCCAGGGTGAAACCGTTGGCGGTGACGCCGCCGAACTTGGTGCCGGTGACGGGATCGGTGGCGCCCGCGTAGGACACCAGCGAGTTGCTCAACGGCCGGCGCGAGGCGGTCAGGCGGTAGCCGATGCTGTCCCAGTCGCCGCTGTAGGTCACCCCGCCCACCCAGTTGGAGACGGTGAATTCCTGCGGCGTATGGCCAAGGTCAAAGGCCCAGGTGTCGTCGTGCCAACCCACGCCCAGCATGGTGCCGTTGACGCTTTGCGCGCCCTTGGCGCAGCCGCCCTGCACCACCGCGCACAGGCCGAACTGGTCGTTGCTGGCGAAGCTGCTGACGTCCAGCTGCACCTGTTCAGCCTGCACGAACCCCTGGCCCTGGGCCACCGGCGCGTCGATGCGCAGGATGGTGGTCTGGGTGCTCAGGTCGGACACGCCCGAGGCGCTGTTGTCGGTGCGCCAGGCGAAGTCGTGGTACAGGTTCACCGTGGGGTTCTGCTTCTGGTACAGCGCGTCGACGTCGCTGCGGATGCTGCGCGGCAGCCACTCGTCGCTGTCCTTGGCGCGGCTGGCCGCGGTCATGGCGACGTTGTCGCGCGGCGCCGCCTGCTGCGGGCTGATCAGCTTGGCCGCGGCCATGCTCTGGGCGTAGTAGTCCAGCGCCCGCTGCGGCTCGTCGCGTGACAGCAGCCGCGCGGCGTCGCGGTAGGCCAGCGGGTCGGCCGGGCGGCTTTTGAGCAGCTCGGCGAACAGCTGGTTGGCGCGGGCCTTGTCGCCCACTGCCGCCCAGGCGTTGCCCAGGCGGCGCTGGAACGAGACCGTCACCGGCACCGGCGCCACTACCGCGGCGAGCTCGGCCTTGGCGGCCTGGGGCTGGCCACGGGCGATCAGCACCTCGGCCAGGCCCAGTTGCGCGTCGGGGTTCTTCGGCTCGCTGGCCAGCACCTTGCGGTAACGGCCTTCGGCCTGGCCCAGGTCGTTGCGCTGCTGCGCCCAGTCGGCCAGGGTCAGGTAGTCATCGGTGGTGGGCGCACGCAACAGCAGCGCCTCGGCCTGGCTTTCGTGCCCGGCGGTGCGCAGGGCCTCGGCCTTGGCCAGCAGCTGGCGGCGTTGCAGGCGCGCCCACAGCTGCTGCATGTTGTCGCTCCAGGCCGCGCGCGCGATCTGCTGCAGGCTGCCCATGGCGTCGCCGTCGCGGTCGGCGTCGGCCAGGTACAGGCCGTGGGCGTAGCGCGCCTCGGGGTTCTGGCCCTGGCGCTGCAACAGCAGGCTGAAGCTGTTGTCCGCCTGGGCAACCTGGCCCAGGCTGCGCTGGGCGTTGGCCAGGCGGTACACCAGCCAGGGGTTGTCGGGGTCCAGGTCGCGGGCCTGGGTCAGCGTCCGGGCGACTTGCGCCCAGTCACCGCGGCGGGTGGCGTCGTCGGCCTGGGCGTTGAGGCGGTCCAGGGCCAGGCCACGGCGCACGCTGAGGAATTCCTGCTGTTCGCGGGGCGTCAGGCTGTCCAGGTACTGCTCGGCCTTTTCCGGCGACTGCGACTGGTACAAGCGCACCAGGCCGCGCACCACGCTGGCGTTGCTGGGGTCAAGTTTGCGCGCCTGCAACAGCAGCGCCTCGGCGCTGATGTCGTCGGCCTCGCCCCGGGCCACGTACGACAGGCCGATCAGGGGCGCGGCATCCTTGGGCTGGGCCTGGCGCGCCTGCTGGTAGAAGCGCTTGGCCTGCGGGTACTGCTTGCGGTCCAAGGCCTCGTCGCCCTTTTGCAGCAGCATCCACTGGAAGTTGGCCACCTTGAGGTCCTGCCACTTGGTCATCCAGTAGGTGTCCTGCTCGATTGCCGAGGCCTTGACGAAGGCGTTGTAGGCGCCTTCGTGCTTGCTCTGGCGCATCAGCGCCACGCCCAGCGAGCCCAGCAGGCTGGAGTCCTGGGGGTAGCGCTTGAGGGCGATGCGCAGCTGCGCCTCAGCCGCCGGGTTGTTGCCGGCGTCGAGCAGCGCCTTGCCGCGCACGCCCGCCTGCCAGGCCGGGTCGGCCAGCAGCTGCTGCTGGTCGTGCAATTGCTTGATGGCGTCGGCGCGGTAGGTGGTGTCGGGGTAGACGTCGAGGAAGGTCTGCCAGGCCTGGGCGGTGTCGTGGCCCACCGGCTGCTTGAGCAGGTAGTTGTACTCGCGCTCGGCGGCATTGGCCGCAGCGTTCGGGTCGCCGCCCAGCTGGTGCAGCACCGCCAGCGCCTCGGCGTCGCGCTTCTCGGCGAACAGCAGGCCCACCAGGGTCTGGCGCAGGCCGGCGTTGCCGGGGTACTGGCGATCCAGCTCGCGCAGCTGGTCGATGACCGTGGCGCGCTGGGGCTTGATGCCCGCGCGCACGGTGAGGAATTCCAGGGTGATGGCAAAGTCCGGCATGTCGTTGCCGAACAGCTGCAGGTAGGCCTGCTCGGCGTCTTCGTAACGGCCGGCGGTGGCCAGCAGGCGCGCCTGCTGCAGGTCTTTCTGGCCGTCGCTGCTTTGCAGCTTGAGCAGGTTCTCGGCACGGTGCAGCGCCGCGGTGCCGGGGATCTGCTGGCGCAGCCGCGCCACCAGGCGCTCGGCGCCGGCCTGGTCCTTGTTGAGCAGCGCCTGGCGCACCTCGGCCACCTGCACCTGAGGGTTGTCCGGGGCGATCAGTTCCAGGCGCGCCAGCGAGTCGTGCACCAGGTCTTCGCGGTACAGTGCCTCGCCCAGGCGGATCTGCTCCAGCAACCACTGCTGCTGGTCAGGCGGGCTCAGCGGTTGGGCCAGGGCGACCCCGTAGACGCTACTGAGCAGCAGCCCCAAACCCGTCATTTTTTGCATGCGGCAGTCCAGTTCGGCACGAGGTGTCCGTCTTTGTCAAAGCGATAGCGTTGTTGGTCCCAACCCTGGCCGAACAGCGCCAGCGACTGGTTGTAGTAAGCGTCCGCCAGGGTCGGCTGTTGCTCCAGGCGCTGGCGCTGGGTAGCCAGGGCCGCGGCCTGGGCCGGGCTGGCGGCCAGCAGCGGCAGCAAGGCGGCGCTGAAACCCACCGGGCCGGTGCCACTGGCGGTGCCGGTGGCGCTGTCGACCCGTTCCGGCACGAAGCCCTGGGCCGCGGTGAGCTGGGCCATCGGCTGCAAGTGTTCGAGCAGCGACGCCCGCCCCGGCGCGTCCTTGGCCAGCATGCCGGCCCACAGGTACACGCGGATGGCGTCGTAGCTGCCCACCGCGCCTTTCTGGCCATCGACGCCCCAGCCCTGCCCGGCCTTCCACAGCTGCCAGTCGGGCACCAGGCCCTTGGGCGAGCCTTCCAGCAGCAGGCGCTGGGTATTGCTGGCCAGCTCAGCCCAGATCGGCGCCTCGGCGGCAAACCGCGCCAGCAGCTGCGGCGGCAGGTAGCTGGCGTTCAGGCGCCAGCCGTCGGCGCTGTCGAAGCCCACGGTGCCGGGCAGCAGCATCAGGCCCAGGCCCGGCAGCGTGCGCAGGCTCTGGGCGGCGGTGCGCCACAGCAGGTTGCGGCCCAGCACCTGGTAGTCGTCGCGGTGCCACAGGCGCCCGGCTTCGAGCAGGCTGTAGGCGATCCACAAGTCGGCGTCCGAGGCGTTGTTGGCGTCGAGCACGCGCCACTGGCCGTCCTTGTCCCGGCCCCACTGCCAGGCCGGCAGCTGGCGGTTGAGGTCGCCGCCGGCGAGGTTGTCCTGGGTCCAGCGCAGCACCTTGGCGAAGCTGGCCGGGTCGTTGCCCAGCAGGGCGAAGAACAGGCCGTAGCTCTGCCCTTCCGAGGTGCTGACCAGCTGCGCACTGGAGTGGTCAATCACCCGGCCATCCGCGCTGAGCATGGCCTGCCGGTACTGCTCCCAGGCCGGCCAGGCGCAGGCCCCGGCGCTGGCAGCGCCGGGGGCCAGCAGGAACCCGGCCAGGGCCAGGGCGGCGATGGCTTTCACCGGCTTACTCCTGGCCAGCCAGGCGGCGACGCGCCATCCAGCGCAGGCCACGCCACAGCAGGAAGGCGGTCAGCAGCACGCTGAGGGTGGCCATGGCCGCCAGCAGGATCGGGTGCTCGGACAGCTGGTACCACAGCAGCAGCCACCACGGCAGGTGGCCGACGAAGTACTGCTGCCCTACCCAGCTGCTGCTCACGCCGCTGCTGCGGATCAACGCCACGGAGCCGGCCACCGCTTCCATCTTGCCACTGTCGGCGAGGGTGTCGCGCAGTAGTTGGTAGTCGGCGTCATCGCTGGCCAGCAGAGCAACGATGCTGCGCTGTTCGTGGTACGGCGACTGCAGGCCGACGATGGCGGCGATCGGCGCCTGGGCGCTGACCTCGACACGGTTGGCGCCCAGGTCGCGGGCGTCGCTGAACTGGCCGGCGCGGGCCGACTTGCCGCTGTCTTCGTTGGCCGGGGTCAGCAGCCAGTCGCGGGTCTTGGACAGCACCAGGTTGGCGTCGTCGCCGTTGCCGACGTTGGCGGCCAGGGCGCCGAACACCAGCAGGTCGGTGTCGGCCTTGGCGTCGTTCCAGTCATCGGACAGGCGCAGGCCGAAGGCCGGCAGGCCCGAGCGCGCGGAAATGCCGGCGATGGCTTCGAACAGCGTGCTCAACTGCACGGCGCTGCCGTGGCTGGGCACCATCACCAGGGTTTGCGACAGGTCGGCCATGCGGCTGAACGGGAAACCGCCGCGGGTGAAGGCGCGCAGGTCGGGCATGGCGATGTAGTGGTAGTAGCCGGACAGGTCGATGGTCGACTCTTCGTCGATCACCGCCTGGTTGTTCACCGGCAGCGAGGTCTGGCAGTGGTCGCGCTGGGCGCTGGCGAAGGTGGTGGCGAAGTTGAAGTCGAAGCGCAGGGTGTTGCGGTCGCCGATCTTCAGCGCCGGCACCAGCAGCTTGTCAGTGACGTTGGCCGATTCGTTGGACAGCACCGCCAGGCGCAGCTGCTCCAGCTGGCTGTTGCTCTTGCTCTGCAGCGCCAGGCTGGTGATGAACTGGTTGTTGAGGCTGATGGTCAGGCGCGAGGCGTCGTTGACCGCCGGCGGCGTGTAGCGGAACTTGGTCTGCAGGGGGATGCCCTGGTTGCGCCACACGAACAGGTCCGGCGGCAGGTTCACGTCCACGGTAATGGAGCGCGGCTGCAAGCCGTTGGCCTGCAGTTGCTCGGGGTACTTGATCAGCTCGGCGAAACGCACCGGGCGGTCGGTGCGCATCCAGTTCGGCGCGTCATAGGGCACGCGCGGCTTGAGCTGCTGCACCTTGTCCACGGTTACCCGCGAGCCACGGAACAGGTCGCCGCCGAGGGCCAGGGCGCGGGCGGCCTGGGCCAGGTCGTCGTCGTTGCGGCCCAGCACCAGCAGCACCTTGCTGTAGGGGTCCTGGGGGTTGTCGATCATCTGCACCACCGGCGCGTCAACGGCCGGGAAGCGCTGCAGGTCGGCGAGGAACGCCGGGCGGTGGTCGTTGGTGGCGAAGACGATCGCCGGCTTGGCGCGGTGTTGCTCGTCCAGCGCCGGCAGTTGGTCGAACAGCACCGGGAACTGGGTGCCGCGCCAGCCAGCCTGGCTGCCGAAGTACGAGGCCAGGATGCCGGCCGCGCGCTCCTCGCCCAGGGTCGGCGCGTTGGCGAACACCAGGTTGATCGACGGTTTGTCCTGGCCACGCGGGTCGAAGAACGGCATGGGGAAGTACGCCAGGTCATTCTTCAGGCTCAAGGCCTGTTCCTGCAGCTGGATCTGGCTGTCGCGGCCCACGTTCAGCCACAGGGTGCTGTTGGCCGGATCTTCGCAGATGTCGGTGTAGTGGCCGACGAACTCCAGGCGCACGCGGTTGTAGTCGGCAATCAGGTGCGGGTCCAGGGCCACGGTCTGGGTGACCTTCTTGCCCAGCTGGTCCTTCTCGATCGGCACCACGCTCATCAGCACGTCATTGAGGTACACGCGCAGGTGCGAGACCTGGGGCAGCAGCGACGGCGACGGGGTGTACGACAGTTGCAGCTTGGCATCGCTGGCGATGCGGTCGCGGCGCAGGCTGAATTCCACCTGGTCGCTGGTGTGGATGCCCAGCAACAGGCTGTCGCTGGCGCGGCCCAGCTGCTCGAAGCTGTGGGCGCTGCTCCAGTTGGGAATGGCCGGGACAGCCGCCGGGGCCGCGGCAGGCGCCGGGGCGGTGACGGGGGCGGCGGCCTGGGCACAGGCGACGGCCAGCAGCGCCAGGCTGGCAACGATGGTTTTGTTGAAGAAGCGGCTCATTTTGCGCTCACTGGTCGAGAAGTGGAAAGAGGTGCGGCCGCGGGCATGCGCGGCAGGAAACTGGCCAGCCAGCGCAGCAGGCGCAACGGCGGCCCGGCGATGTGGCGTACCCAGGCGGGCAGGTATTCGTAGAGGCGGTAGTAGCCGGTGCCGCCCAGCTTGAGAATGTCGACGAAGCTGTGCAGCGGGCGGTCCGGGGCGAAGTTGTCGCCCCAGTTCAGCCAGGCGTCGGCACGGGCGAAGGTGCATTGCACGAAGTCGATCTTCTGCTGGGCGCTGAGGCTGTTGAAGCTGATGCCCACGAAGGTCTTGTGGCTGCGGCTGACGAAGCCGGGGAACAGGAACTCGCGGTTGCCGCGCTTCATCAGCAGCGACACGCGCCCGCCCACCGGCAGCGCCAGGGTGGTGTCGAGCTCGATGCCCGCGCCGCCGTCGGAATAGTCCTGCAGCATGCCCGGGTAGCAGTGGCCGCTGTCCAGGCGCAACGCGGCCGGCAGTTGCACCTGCACGCGGTGGGTCTGGCGCACCTGGCGCACTTCCGCCGCCACGGCCACGGCGGCGCCGACGATCAGCAGGTTGTAGACCACCCACAGGCTGCTCACCAGCACGGTGACGATCTCGGTGGCCGGCCCGCACAGCAGGCGCCAAACGGCAAAACCCAGCCCGGCGATGTTCAGCAGCGCCAGCAGCAGGTACGGCTGGGCGATCTTCCAGTCGAACTGGTTGTGCTCCATCAGGCCGCCCTTGGCGGTGACGTTGAACTTGCCCTTCTTGGGGTTGAACAGCGCCACGGTGGTGGGCCGGGCGATGTACCAGGCCAGCACCGTCTCGTACACCTCGCCCCAGAACGTCTGCCGGTAGGCGCCCTGCATGCGCGAGTTGGTCAGGCTGGCGTGGATCATGTGCGGCAGCACGTACAGCAGGATCATCACCGCCGGGGCGTAGATGATGTAGGCGTGCAGGAACAGGAACGCCAGCGGCGCGGTGAGGAACACCAGGCGCGGCAGGCCGGCCAGGAAGTGGATCATGGCGTTGGCGTAGCAGATGCGCTGGAAGATCGTCAGGCCGCGCCCCAGCAACGGGTTGTCGGTGCGGAAGATCTGCGCCATGCCCCGTGCCCAGCGGATGCGCTGGCCGATGTGCGCCGACAGGCTCTCGGTGGCCAGGCCGGCGGCCTGGGGGATCTTGATGTAGGCCGAGTTCCAGCCGTTGCGGTGCAGGCGCAGCGCGGTGTGGGCGTCCTCGGTCACGGTTTCCACGGCGAAGCCGCCGATGGCGTCGATGGCCGTGCGCCGCAGCACGGCGCACGAGCCGCAGAAGAACGCCGCGTTCCACATGTCGTTGCCGTCCTGCACCAGGCCGTAGAACAGCTCGCCCTCGTTGGGGCGCTGGCGGAACACGTCGAGGTTGCGCTCGAACGGGTCGGGCGAGAGGAAATGGTGCGGGGTCTGCACCAGCGCCAGTTTCGGGTCGCTGAGGAAGCCGCCGGTGGTCAGCTGCAGGAACGAGCGCACGGGCACGTGGTCGCAGTCGAAAATCGCCACCAGTTCGCTGTCAATCAGGGTCAGCGCATGGTTGAGGTTGCCCGCCTTGGCGTGGCGGTTGTCAGTGCGGGCGATGTAGCCCACGCCCACTTCGGCGGCGAACTGGCGGAAGCTCTCGCGCTTGCCGTCGTCGAGGATATAGATGTTCAGCTTTTCCGCCGGCCAGTCCAGGCCCAGCGCCGCGTACACGGTGCCGCGGACGATGGACAGGTCCTCGTTGTAGGTGGGGATCAGCAGGTCGACGCTGGGCCACAGGCTCAGGTCGCGCGGCAGCGGCTTGGGCTTGCGGTCCAGCGGCCAGCAGGTCTGGATGTAACCCAGGATCAGCACCACCCAGGAATAGGTCTCGGCCACCAGCAGGATCGAGCCGCACACCAGGTCCAGCGGCTGGTTCCAGTTCAGCGTCGAGGTGTAGCGCCACCACAGGTAGCGGCACGAGACGATCACCGACAGCACCACCATCAGCAGGGTCGGGAAGCGCCCCGGCACCTTGCGCACCAGCATGGCCAGGCCCCACAGCAGCAGGACGAACACCAGCTGGGCGACGTAGCTGAACGGCTCGGTGATGCACAGCAGGGTCAGCAGGAACGCCACGCTGGCGATGACCCCGTTGAACAGGCGCTGGCGGCGGCGGTCCAGGCCTTTCCACCAATGGCTGCCCTGGCGGATTTGCGCGCTGCTTTCGGCGCGCTGGGGCAATTCTTCCAGCGCCGCCCCTACCCTCGCCCACAGGCGCAGGTACAGGCCGCCCAGGGCCTTGAGCCACTGCGGGGTGCGCAGCGACCAGGTGCGCGCCGGCGCCGGCTTGACCAGCAGCAGCCACAGGCTCTGCACCGCGTAGCGCAGCGGGTCGCCCAGGCTCGGCGCCTTGCCGGCCACCTGCGGGTACCAGCGCCGCGGTTGCTCGAGCACGGCGCGCCACTGCGCCGACTCCAGGCGCAGGCACAACCAGGCCAGGGCACAGAGGCTAGCCAGCAACAGGGCGACGGGCGGCGCGCAGTCGTGGCGCTGGCGCAGCCGGGTGTAGGGAAACACCTGGGCGATCATAGGGTCTCCAGGCGACGGGTCAGGCACCAGGTGGCCAGGCTCTGCACGTCCTGGGCCGCCAGGCTGGCCTCGGCGTAGGCGCCTACCGGTTTCTTGAACGCCAGGGCTTCGCGCATGGCTTCGTCCTGGTGAATGTTGAGCGGCAGCAGGCGCTCGCCGAACTGCTTGCGCCAGATCAGCAGCAGGTCGCGCTGCAACTGGCTGGCCGGGTCGAAGCGGTTGATCAGCAGCTGTTCACCCTCTTCTTCCTGCTGTTGCAGCAGCACCTGGCAGGCGGCATCCGCTTCCACCACCAGCAGGCGCATGGCGCACGGGCCGACGCGAGCATGGCCCGGCAGGCGCAGCGGCACGTCGAACAGAATCCAGTCGAACTGCGCGGCCAGCGCCGCCTGGCGCCGGCGCCACAGCTCGGGCTCGTGGCGCAGGCGCTGTTCCACCTGGTCCTGCTCGGCCCATTTCAGGCGGCCATAGGGCAACAGGCTCAGGCCCGGCTCCACGGTCCAGGCCTGGGTGTTCCAGTCCAGGCCGTCGACCATGGCCCGGGCCCAGCCGGCGCGCTCGTTGACGCCGACGTTGAAGTGCAGGCGCAACAGGTTCTCGGGGCACATGTCCACCAGCAGCACGCGCTCGCCCAGGCTGTGCAGGGCCTGGCCGGTGGCGGCCAGCAAGGAAGTGCTGCCGACGCCACCGCGCAGGCCACGCAGGCTCAGGGCGGTCACGACAGCAGCTCCAGTTCGGATTTGCGCGCAGGCGGCAGCACCCGCGGTTGCAGGCGCTCCATTTCCGCCAGCAGCGGCCAGCGGTGCAGGGCTTTCTGCAGCTCCAGCTGGGCGGAAATGTCGACGTAGTCCAGCTCCGGCAGTTCAAGTTCCTGCTTGAGGCGGGCGATGTCGTCGGCGCGGGCGGCCCGCGACTGCACGTTGGCCTTTACTTGAAGCGCTGAGGGTACGGCAGCCACTGGCCTTTCTCCTTGATGCGAACGTAGGGTTTGCCGGCGTAGTCGACGACCACGGTGCCAGCGTTCTCGGAGACCGCCGCGGTTTGCGGCAGGTCGGTCAACAGCGCCTGCCAGCTCGGCGCCAGGCCTTCGCCCTGGGGCTGGGCGGTGTACAGCCGGCTGATGATTTCCGACAGGGCCAGGAAGCTGCTGGGCGCGGTGACGTGGATCGGCGCGGTGGCCGAGGTGCTGCCCATGTTCACCAGCTTGATGCCCACCGGCACGTGGGTGATGGACGGGCTGGGGATCTCGCGCATGCCGGAAATCTGCATGCGGTCGCCGTGCAGCGCGGCGCCGTGCTCGGGCACGATCACCACCACCACGCGGCGGCCGCTGGCCTGCAGCTGGGCGATGAAGCCGTTGAGGTCGTCGATCAGGCCCTGGGCGCGCGGCTTGTAGTCGGCGCTCTTGGTGCCGCCGTCGGCGGTCAGGGCGCGGTTGCCGTCGTGCAGGGTGGTGGTGTTGTAGAACAGCGCCACGCGGTCGCCCTTCTCGTCCATGCGGTGTTTCCACCAACTGGACAGCACCTGTCCATCACGCAGGATCGGCGTGCCGTCGAAGCCCACCAGCGCCCGTGGCAGGTTGCTGGTGCTGATGGCCGGTGGCGGCAGCGCGCCCTGGGAGCGCACCTCGTCGAGGAAGCCTTCGAACTGGCCGGTGTGGTTGAGCATGACTTCGTCGGCGAAGCCCAGCTTCTTCAGGTCGTCCATCAGCAGGCACTGCTCGGGCGCGGTGCCGTAGAGCTTGCTGTGCGGGGTCTGGCCGCACGAGGCGCGCAGCAGGCGGATGGCCGCCGGGCCGCTGTAGGAGGTGGCCGAGTTGAAGTTGTCGAACACCACGTCCATCTGCTGGAACAGCGTGTTGTCGCGCAGGCCCACGGTTTCCAGGTCGTCCCAGGCCATGGAGCAGATGTTGATCAGCAGCAGGTCGAACGGCTGCGCCGGCGAGGTCGAGGGCTTGAACTCGACCTGGCGGGTGGCCTCGGTGCTGTAGAACTTCTGCAGGTAGCTTTCCAAGGTGGCGTTGTCCGGCTCGCCGGCGCTGGCCACGGCGGGCGCGCCTGGCGTTGCGGCCTGGGCCGGGGCGGCGCTGGGGTGCATGGCCAGCACGTTGGCGCTGGCCAGCCAGGCCAGGCCCAGCACGCTGACGGTGGTCAGGCGCAGCCAGTGGCGCACGAAGGCGTAGACCGCCACCAGCACGCAGAGCAAGGCGCACAGGTTCAGGTCAATGAAGCGCGACACCAGGTCCAGCAGGTAGGCGCCGGTGAAGTCGAGCACGCCGGGCTGGGCCAGCAGGCGGCTGAACGGCGGCAGCCAGGTGTCCTGGTAGAGCAGCGCCACGCCCACCGGAACGGCGATGACGGTGCGCAGCAGGCGTAGGTGGCGGTGGCGCAGCGGCAGCAGCAAGGCGGCGGCGAACACCACGTTGGGCAGCACCTGGAAGTTCAGGTAGCCGGTCCACACCAGGGCGAACTTGATGATGAAATACAGGTTCCACAGGCCCAGGCCCGACCAGCTGCGCACGCGCCGTTGGGGGATGACTTCAAACTGGCTCATGGGGCTCGCTCTTGGCAGGGGCGCGGCGACGCACGCCACGGGATTTCAAATAACGGGCCGGCAGCACGGCCTGGACGATGGCGGCCAGGTGGCGGCCGAAACGCGTCAGGGCGACCACCAGGGCCAGGGTCAGCAGGCTGCTCAGGGCAATGACCTGGATCAGCTCGAAATAACTCATAAGCAGGCGTCCGTAAGGGGCAGCGTGGTGCGTTTGGGCGCGTAGGCACCCCGCTCGGCGACGGCCGCCGAGCTGCCGGCGGTGCGTTCCTCGGCCAGGTGGAAGGTGGCCGGCAGTTCCGCGGCGCTGAGGAAGGTGGACTGGGGCAAGGCGTCCACCCCCGGCAGAATCTGGAAGGCGCTGAACAGGTCGCGCCAGGCCAGCCGGCAGATGTTGCCCAGGGCCGGTTCCAGGCCGTCGGCGCGGCAGGCGAACAGGAACAGGTAGAAGTCACCGTCGACCACGCAGGCGATGTCGCCGAAGCGGCGCAGGCTGATCTGGTTCAGGTACTGCTCGATGTCCAGGCCACCGCGCGGGGTGAGCTTGAGCAACTGGTGGCTGATCTCGCCGGCGGCGCCGCCGTAGATGCGCGTGACCGTGGCCAGGAACTCCGAGGGCATCATCAGGCCGCGCTCGGCCGGCGGCCGCAGGCGCTCGAACAGCGACTGGAAATCGGTGTTGCGGCTGTGCCGCCAGGTCTGCCCCTGCACGCTGTCGATGATGCTGAAGAAGTACGCCAGGGTGGTGCCGTAGGGCACGGTGATGTTGGCGCCACAGGACACCAGCAGGCGTTCGTCGCGGTAGCGCAGGCAGGGTTCGATCTCGCGCACGATGATCTTCAGGCTGCTGCCGCACCGCTCGCGCAGGGCGTGCAGTTGCCGGGCCAGGCCTTCGACCTCCTGGTTGCTGTCGATGGCGACGATGACGCTGGCGGCGCGCGCCTGGCGCGCCTGCAGCAGCAGGTCGTCGCGGTCTTCGAACAGGCGCCACTGGTCCGACAGCGCCGGCGAGCCTTCCAGCACCGAGCGCTGGGTCAGGTAGATGCGCTGGTCGTCGGTGTGGGTCAGCTGCGGGCTGGCCTGCTCGCTGGCCGACAAGGCAAAGCCCTGCTCGCCCAGTTCCAGTTCCAGCTCCTGGCCGCTGCACACGCCCAGCGCGCTGTGCCAATAGTGCAGCTGGTAGCGGATGCCACCGTCGCGGCGGTACAGCTGCGCCAGGCCCGACAGGGTTTCGTTCAGGCGCAGCAGGCGCTCGTGCAGCTGCGGCGCCTGGCCGTGGCTGATCACCAGCAGGGTCGATTGGCGCCGCGCCAGCCACTGGCCCAGGGTTTCGCACCAGTGGCGCAGGCCGGGGGCGATGTCGCTCACCCAGGCGCTGGCCGGCAGCATCAGCACAATGACGCTGCCCGGCGCCTTCACAGTGCGGGTCAGCTCACCCACCAGCGCTTTCAGCGCCAGGCCGATGTCGCCTTCGTCAATGTCGAACAGCGCCAGCTCACCCGGCCCGGCATCGGCGGCCAGGGTGGCGGCCAGCGCCTGGCTCTGGTGGCCACAGCAGGCCAGCGTCGCCCGTGCCTGTGCGGGCATGGCCGCCAGGCACTGGCTGGCCAGCGCTGCGGCGTCGCCGGCCTGGTCGGCGGCGATCCAATACAGGCCGCCCTGGCGCAACACCATTTGTTCATCGCGCAGATGACCGATAGCTAAGCTGACTTGACTCAAATGTTCCCCGCACTCAACAGCCACGCGCGCGGGCAAACCCCGCGTGCAATTTAAAGAGGGAGTCATTTTCCGCGGCATGCACAATCGCCCGCACAGGAGCGGGGACGGTCAGGCGACAGAGAAAACAGGTGATTGCACTGCGGGCCGAATCCCCAAGGGCTTGGGGCGGGGGGCGTATCAATGCGAGATAGAGCCGCGGACAAGTGGCTTGCCGCGCTCAGTCATTGCCGGACTCTCTTGTTCCTCGGCAATGGGGCGCCATTATTGGCGTGCGGAAAAGTGCAGTCAATTAGATAGAGACGATATGCAAAAAAATAGATGGCTCAAAGCCAGTTTTATTGTATCGCATTGAATACAATGACAAAAAACGTTATCGCCACGGATAACAACGCGCTACAGAAACACCCTGCCGGTGCCAGGCGGCGAGCGCCCGGCAGCGGCTGGCGGTCAGCCACCGAGCACCTGGCGCATCTTGCGCAACCCCGCCTCGGCGCGCTCGAAACCGTTCAGCGCCGGCACCTGTTGCGTCGGCGCCTCGATACTGATGGGCACCTGGCGCGGCAAGGCCTGGAGCAGGCCGTGCAGGTCGCAGTCACCGTCACCGGGGAAACGCCGCTCGTTGCGCGCCTGGCGCAGGATCTCGTCCATGCTGTCGGGCACCGGGCCTGCCACGTCGCACATCTGCGCATAGCGAAAGCGCTGCGGGCTGGCCTGCACGGCCGCGGCCAGTTGCGCCAGGGACGAGCGCGAGCGATTGAAGTGGAAGGCGTCCACCAGCACACAGCCGTTGTCGCGGCCGGCGTTGTCGACGATGCGCAGCGCCTTGGCCAGGTCCGGCGCGTCGGTCCAGGGCATGAACTCCAGGTGCGGGTAGATGCCGTAGGGCCGCGCCAGGTCGCACAGCTGGGCGAAGTTGTCGGTCAGGCGCGCCTCGTCCGGGTCATTGCCGGCCACCAGCAGTTCGCTGGCGCCGAACTCGGCGCCCACCTCCAGGAAGATCTCGAAGTCAGGCACATGGGTGGCCGGTTTCAGCCGCAGGATCTCGATGTCCAGTACCTTTATTCCGGTGTCAGTCAAGGCCTTGGCCGTCTGCCGGCGCAGGCCGAGGTCGGCCACCAGCGGGTAGTGGTATTCCTGCGGCGTGGCGGGTTCCAGGCGCAGGCCCACGTGGCTGTAGCCGGCGCGGGCGGCCACCTCGACCATCTCGGGTGGGGACAGCTCCAGCACGGTCAGGGCTGCCAGGGAAAAAATCTGTTCGCTCATGAAAGACACTCGTTCGGCATGGGTGACGGACCAATTGGCATATTTAGAACCCAGTTCCATTTTTATGCAAGTCGACTTTAGGCCACTGGGCGGGAGGCATGTTGGCCAGCGCCCGAGCACCGTTGACAATGGCAATCATAAATGGAACCCTGTTCCAAAATAATTCGTCTCGGCCTCCAGGTATCCACTCATGACCGCACCCCTGCCCTCTCACTCTCGCCACATCGACTGCGATCTCCTGGTCATCGGCTCCGGCGCCTCGGGCCTGGCCGCCGCTGTAACCGCCGCCTGGCACGGCTTGCGCGTGGTGGTGGTGGAAAAGCACGAGGCCTTCGGCGGCGCCACGGCCTGGTCCGGGGGCTGGGCGTGGGTGCCGGGCAACCCGCTGGCCAAGCGTGCCGGCATTCACGAAGACCCACAGCAACCGCGCACCTACCTCAAGCATGAACTGGGCGAGCGCTACGACGCCGCCCGCGTGGACGCCTTCCTCGACAACGCCCCGCACATGGTGGCGTTCTTCGAGCAGCACACCTCGCTGCAGTGGGTGGACGGCAACGGCATTCCCGACGTGCACGGCCACGTGGCGGGCGCCGCCACCCAGGGCCACCAGGTGATCGCCGCGCCGTACAACGCCCGGCAGATGGGCAAGCTGATCAAGCGCATGCGCAAGACCATGCGCGAGACCTCGTTCCTGGGCATGCCGATCATGGCCGGCGCCGACCTGGGCGCCTTCCTGACCATGACCCGTTCGCTGAAGTCATTCCTGCACGTGAGCAAGCGCTTCATCGCCCACCTGCGCGACCTGGCGCTGCACGGCCGGGCCATGCACCTGGTCAACGGCGTGGCCCTGGCAGGCCGCCTGGCCAAATCGGCCGAAGACCTGGGCGTGCTGCTGATCGAATCGGCCCCGGCGCGCGAACTGCTGCGCGAGGACGGCAAGGTGCTGGGCGCGCGGGTCGACACCCCGCAGGGCCCCATGACTATCCGCGCCAGCAAGGGCGTGGTCCTGGCGGCCGGCGGCTTCCCCAACGACCTGGCCCGGCGCAAGGCGCTGTTCCCGCGCACCCCCACCGGCGCCGAGCACCTGGCGCTGCCGCCGCTGGCCTGCGCCGGGGACGGCATCAGCCTGGGCGAAGCGGCCGGTGGCGTGCTCGACACCAGCGTCGCCTCCCCTGCCGCCTGGGCGCCGGTGTCCCAGGTGCGGCACCGCGACGGCACGGTCGGGCACTTCCCGCACATCATCGAGCGCGGCAAGCCGGGCATCATCGGCGTGCTGTCCACCGGCAAGCGTTTCTGCAACGAGGCCGACGGCTATTACGACTACACCGCCGCCATGGTCGCCGGCGCCCCGGCCGGCGAGGAAGTGGCCTCGTGGCTGATCTGCGACCACCGCTTCCAGCGCCGTTTCGGCCTGGGCTACTCGCGCCCGTTCCCGCTGCCGGTGGGCCCGGCGGTGCGCAGTGGCTACCTGCAGCGCGCCGACACCCTGCACGCCCTGGCCGCCCAGTGCGGCATCGACGGCGATGCGCTGGCGCAGACGGTCAGGCAGTTCAACGAACACGCCCGCCGCGGTGAAGACCCGGAGTTCGGCCGCGGCTCCACCGCCTACAACCGCAAAATGGGTGACCCGCTGATCACCGACGGCAACCCGTGCGTGGCGCCCATCGAGACCGGGCCGTTCTATGCGGTGAAGGTGCGGCCGGGCAGCTTCGGCACCTTTGCCGGGCTCAAGACCAACGGCGACGCCCAGGTGCTCGACCAGGCCGGCGCGCCGATCAGTGGGTTGTATGCGGTGGGTACCGACATGGCCAGTGTGATGGGTGGTTTCTACCCTTCGGGTGGCATCAACCTGGGGCCGGCGTTGACCTTTGGGTATATTGCCGGGCGGCATGCGGCGGGGGTGACGGCGCATGAGGCGAACGCGTAGCGCCAGATCAAGCTTGTGATCTTGATCTTGATCTTGATCTCGCTTTTGATCTTGATCTCGCTTTTGATCTTGCTTTTGATCTCAGGCCCCGTAAAGCGCCAGGGCCGACTGGAGGCGTTGCCCAGGCGGCAGCCCGCAGGGCCCTTCGGCGCAGCCGAAGGAAACGGCAGCCCGCCCGCTTTGTTAGCGGGGGCCGTT